>NZ_JBMDKG010000019.1:0-138618 GCF_057809595.1 Variovorax sp. FG153 | reverse complement strand
GGTAAAAACCCTAGGCAAATGGAACCGCGGCGTTCACGGGAAGGAAACAATCGATCGCCCGCGACCCACCTGCCCCCTTCTGCCTCCCCTTCATCGGCCCTCGAGGAAATCGACCACCGCGCCCACGAACTCCTTCGGAAACTCCACGTTCGACAGGTGCACCGCGGGCAAGGTCAAGAGCCGGGCGCCCGGCACGGTGGCCGCGATCAGTTCGCCATGGCTCGCGGCCGTGACCGGGTCGAACTCGCCCGCGATCACCAGCGTGGGCCGCTCGATCAGCGCGATGGGCCGGCGCAGGTCGGCGTCGCGCACGGCGGCGAGCGCGCCGGCCAGGCCCCGCGGGTCGATCTCGAGCAGCACCTGGCGGAAGGCCTGCACCACGGGGCCGTTCTCGGTCAGCAGCCGCTCGGGGAACCAGTTGCGCAGGAAGCCCTCGGCCGTCTCCTTCATGTCGGGGGCGGCCAGCACGCCGACGATGCGCTCGTCGAACACACGGGCCGGGCCGAGCCACGAGGAGGTGTTGGCCAGCACCAGCCGGTCGATGCGTTCGGGCGCGTGCACGCCCAACCACTGGCCGATGAAGCCGCCGAGCGAGAGGCCGAGGAAATGCGCGCGCTCGATCTTCAGCGCGTCGAGCAGTTCGATCGCGTCGCGGCCGAGCCGGTCCATCGAATAGGCGCCCGGCGTGACGCCCGAGCCGCCATGGCCGCGCGTGTCGTAGCGCAGCACGTGGAAATGCCGGCCCAGCGCCTCGACCTCGCCGTCCCACATCGAGAGCGTGGTGCCGATGGAGTTCGACATCAGCAGCACGGGCTTGCCGGCATCGCCATCGAAGCGGTAGGCGATGCGGGCGCCGTCGCCGGCGGTGGTGGTGTGGGTGAAGTGGCTCATGGCGTGCTTTCCTTGGCATGGCTTCGGAGCCCCGGGCTCCTGCAACGGCGATCACCGTGCGTCAAATCGTAGTTGCGCCGCTTGGCGAAAGAAATTACAAAGTTCGATCAATCCTTGTCAGCAAATCGAACATGAGCGAATTCACCCTGCACGACCTCCAATGCTTCGACGCGGTGGTGCGCGCGGGCGGCTTCCAGGCCGCCGCCACGCAGTTGCATCGCTCGCACCCGGCGGTGTTCGCGGCCGTGGCCAAGCTCGAGCGGCAGCTCGGCCTGGTGCTGCTCGACCGTGGCGGCTACCGCGTGCAGCCCACCGAGGCCGGGCGCTCCTTCCATGCGCGCGCGCAGTCGCTGCTGCGCGAGCTCGAGGGCCTGCTCGGCCATGCGCGCCAGCTCGCGGTGGGCGAGGAAAGCGAGCTGCGCGTGGTGATCGGCGACCTGTGCCCGCGGCCGCAGGTGCTGGCGATGCTGGCGCGCTTCTTCGCGCAGTGCCCGGGCACGCGGCTCGCGCTCTATTTCGAGGCGGTGGCCGGGCCGGCCGAGCGGCTGTTCGACGGCGAGGCCGACCTGATCCTGCACGGTATCGACAAGCGCGATCCGCGGCTCGAGTGGATCGACCTGTGCAAGGTGCCCTTCGTGCCCGTGGTGGCGCCGGCGCTGCTGGCCGAGCCGCTGCCGCGCGCGCCGGGGCCCGAGCGCATGCGCGCCTACACCCAGTGCGTGATGCGCGACACCGCGCGCCACACGCCGCCCCAGGACCACTTCCTGATCGAGGGCGCGCACCAGTGCACCGTGGCCGACCAGCTCATGAAGAAGGAGGTGATCCTGCTGGGCCTGGGCTGGGGCCACATGCCGCGCTTCCTGATCGAGGAGGAACTGCGCGACGGCCGGCTGCGCTCCATCGCGGGCCGCCACCTGCCCGGCAGCGTCGAGGAGCTGGTGGCGGCGCGCCGGCGCGACCGCTCGCCGGGGCCGGTCGCGAGCCGGCTCTGGGCCCACATCGAGGCCGAGGCGCCGGCGCTGCGCCGCGCCCTCGCCGGCACTGGCGAGGCCGCTAGCGCCCCAGGTCCTTCGCCGACACCCCGGCGATCCCCCAGTTCTCCTTCGGCACGTCGTGCAGCCACACGCGCACGTTCTCCTTCGGCGCGTTGACGGCCTCGACGATGGCGGCCGTGACCTTCTCGATCAGCGCGCGCTTCTGGTCCTCGGTGCGGCCTTCGATCAGGTAGATCTGTGCAAACGGCATGGTCTTGCTCCTTTCCCGTTCAGACGAAGCGCAGCCCGACGCTGCCCATGCCCTGCACCTTGAGCGTGACCGCGTCGCCGGCCTGCACGGCCACCGCCTCGGTGATGCCGCCCGACAGGATCAGCGTGCCGGCGGGAATCTCCTCGCCGCGCGCGCCCAGGTGGTTGGCCAGCATCGCGATGGCCGCAGCCGGATGGCCTAGCACCGCCGCGCCGGCGCCGAAGGCCACGGGCTGGCCGTTCTTCTCGAGCACGATGCCTGTGGTCCGCAGGTCGACCTCGCTCGCGGGCACGGCCCGGCCGCCGACCACGAAGCGCGAGGCCGAGGTGTTGTCGGCCACCACGCTCTTGAGGTCGAACTTGAAGTCGCGGTAGCGGCTGTCGATCACCTCGATGCCCGGCAGCACGAAGTCGGTGGCCGCGAGCACCGCGCCGATGTGGCAGCCCGGGCCCCTGAGCGCGCGCTTCGTCACGAAGGCGATCTCGGGCTCGACCTTCGGATGGATCAGCTCGCTCACCCGGCACTCGCCGCCCTCGGGCACGGCGTAGTTCTCGGCCATGAAGCCGAAGACCGGCGTGGTCACGCCCATCTGCTTCATCTTGGCGTGCGAGGTCAGGCCGGCCTTGAGGCCGACGATGCGCAGGCCGCGCGCGGTCTTGCGGCGGCGGATCTCGTCCTGGATCGCATAGGCGTCGTCCCAGTCCATCTGCGGGTATTCGTCGGTGATCTTGGGCGTGTCGCGCGCCTCGAGTTCGCAGGTCTCGAGGTGCTCGGCGAGCGCGGCGATGGTCTTCGCATCGAGCTTCATGCCGCCACCTCCTGGCGCGAGCGCGCCAGCGTGATCGCCGTGTCCTCGATCATGTCCTCCTGCCCGCCGACCATGCCGCGCCGGCCCAGCTCGACCAGGATCTCGCGCGCCGGCACGCCGTACTTCTTCTCGGCGCGCTTGGCGAACAGCAGGAAGCTCGAGTACACGCCCGCGTAACCCAGCGTGAGCGAGTCGCGGTCGACGCGGATCGCGTGGTCCATGATCGGCACCACGCGGTCCTCTGCCACGTCCTGGATGCCGAACACGTCGACGCCGGTCTCGATGCCCATGCGGTCGCAGACCGCGACGAACACCTCCATCGGCGTGTTGCCCGCGCCCGCGCCCAGCCCCGCGGCAGCGGCGTCGATGCGGTTCGCGCCCGCCTCCACCGCGGCGATCGAGTTGGCGATGCCCATTGCCAGGTTGTGGTGGCCATGGAAGCCCAGCTCGGTGTCGGGCTTCAATGCCGCGCGCACCGCGCCCAGCCGCGCCTTCACGTCCTCGGGCAGCATGTGGCCGGCCGAGTCGGTCACGTAGATGCAGTTGGCGCCGTAGCCTTCCATCAGCAGCGCCTGCCGCACCAGCAGCTCGGGCGAGGCCATGTGGGCCATCATGAGGAAGCCGACCGTGTCGAGGCCCAGCTTGCGCGCCATCGCGATGTGCTGCTCCGACACGTCGGCCTCGGTGCAATGCGTGGCCACGCGCACCGTGTGCACGCCCAGGCCGTGCGCCATGCGCAGGTGGTCGACGGTGCCGATGCCCGGGATCAGCAGCGCCGAGACTTTGGCGCGCTTCATCAGCGGGATGACGGCGCCGAGGTACTGCTCGTCGGAGTGGGCCGGAAAGCCGTAGTTGACCGAGCTGCCGCCCAGGCCGTCGCCATGCGTGACCTCGATCAGCGGCACGCCCGCCTCGTCGAGGCCGGTGGCGATGTGCTTCATCTGCTCGAGCGTCATCAGGTGGCGCTTGGGATGCATGCCGTCGCGCAGTGTCATGTCGTGCACGGTGACGCGGCGGCCCTTCAGGGTGGTGGTGTTCATGGGGTGGGTGCTCCTATGCCGCGACGGCTTCGGGTTGCGGGGCGCCGGCGAGCATGGCTTCGGCGAACATCTCCGCCGTGCGCGCCGCGGCGGCGGTCATGATGTCGAGGTTGCCGGCGTACTTGGGCAGGTAGTCGCCCAGGCCCTCGACCTCGAGGTAGATCGACACGCGCTTGCCGTCGAACACCGGGCCGTTGACCAGCTTGTAGCCCGGCACGTAGCGCCGCACCTCGGCGATCATGGCGTGCACCGAGGCCGTGATGCGCGCCTCGTCGGGCGTGTCCTCGGTCAGGCAGTGCACCGTGTCGCGCATGATCAGCGGCGGCTCGGCGGGATTGACGATGATGATCGCCTTGCCCTTCGCGGCGCCGCCCACGCGCTCGACAGCGCCGGCCGTGGTGCGGGTGAACTCGTCGATGTTCTTGCGCGTGCCCGGGCCGACCGAGCGGCTCGACACGGTGGCCACGATCTCGCCGTAGGCCACGGGCTGCACGCGCGACACCGCCGCCACCATCGGGATGGTGGCCTGGCCGCCGCAGGTGACCATGTTGACGTTGGCGGGCCGTTCGCCGGCATCGGCCATCAGCGCCTGCAGATTCACCGGCGGCACGCAGAACGGGCCGATGGCCGCGGGCGTGAGGTCGATCATCAGCACGCCGAGCGCATTGAGCTTCGCGCTGTTCTCGGCATGCACGTAGGCGCTGGTGGCATCGAAGGCGATCCGCACGCCGTCGGCCTTCACGTGCGGCAGCAGGCCATCCACGCCCTCGGCGGTGGTCTTCAGGCCCATCTCGCGGGCGCGCTTCAGGCCGTCGGACTCGGGCTCGATGCCCACCATCCACACCGGCTCGAGCACCGGGCTGCGCTGCAGCTTCGCGAGCAGGTCGGTGCCGATGTTGCCCGGGCCGATCAGCGCGCACTTGATCTTGTTCGTCATGGGTTTTTCTCCGTCAATGGAAGCGCACCGAGCAGCCGCCGAGGCCGCCGATGGAGACGCGGAAGTTGTCGCCGGCCTGGGCCGGGAACATGGCGGCGAGCGCGCCCGAGAGGATCACCTCGCCGGCCTTGAGGCCGATGCCGAGCGCGCCGAGGGTGTTGGCCAGCCACGCGACCGCATTGACCGGCGAGCCGAGCGCGGCGGCGCCCGCGCCGGTGGCGATGATCTCGCCGTTCTTCTCGAGCACCATGCCGCAGGTCGAGAGGTCGACGCGGCGCGGATCGACCGCGCTGTCGCCGAGCACGAACACGCCGCACGAGGCGTTGTCGGCCACGGTGTCGGCGATCCTGATCTTCCAGTCGCGGATGCGCGAGTCGACGATCTCGAAGCAGGGCATCACGCATTCGGTGGCGGCCAGCACGTCGGCATTGCCGATGCCCGGGCCCATCAGGTCGCGCTTGAGGATGAAGGCGATCTCGCCCTCGGCCTTGGGCTGGATCAGCGTGGTGCTGTCGATCGACTCGCCCTCGCCGACGATCATGCCGTCGAGCAGGTAGCCGAAGTCGGGCTGGAACACGCCGAGCATGTTCATCACGGCGCGCGAGGTCACGCCGATCTTCTTGCCGACGATGCGCTCGCCGGCCTCGAGGCGGCGCGCGATCATGCGCTGCTGCACGCCGTAGGCATCGGCCACGGTGATGCCCTCGTGGCGGCTGGTGAGCGGATCGACGACGCCGCGCGCGCGCAGCGCCTCGTAGAGCTCGTCGCCGAGCTGCTGGATCAGTGTGGGGTCCATGGTCTCTCTTTGCGTTGGGATGGAAGAAATCAGTCGGCCTCGGCCAGGAAGTCGCCGACCAGCCGCGCGAAGCGCGCGGCATGCTCGATCTGGGTCCAGTGGCCGCAGCGGCCGAACACATGCAGCTGGCTGTCGGCGATCCACTCGGACAGCGTCAGCGAGGTGGCGAGCGGGATCACGCGGTCCTCTCGGCCGTGGATCAGCAACGTGCGATGCGGCAGCGCGCGGATGTCGGCCTCGGGACTGGCCAGCGCATCGACCCAGCGCTGGCGCGGCGCCGGGAACATGGCGCCGAAGGACTCCTGGAAGCCCGGCCGGATGCTGGCCTCGTAGCGCAGCTGCGCGAGCTCGTCGCTGACCAGCGTGCGGTCGAAGGCGAACACGTCCATGATGCGGCGCATGTTCTCGAACGAGGGCGTGTAGCCCCAGACGGCGTCGAGGCCCGGCGTGATCGCGAAGGGCACGCCCACGCTGCCCATCAGCACCAGCCGGCGCACGCGATGCGGCGCGCGGATGGCCAGCGCCAGCGCGAGCGCGCCGCCGAAGGAGTTGCCGATCAGGTCGGTGCGTTCGATGTCGAGCGCGTCGAGCAGGTCGAGCGCCTGGCGCACCCAGCCGTCCATGTCGTAGGCCGCGCCGGGCACGCGCTCGGTGAAGCCGAAGCCGGCCATGTCGGGCGCGATCGCGCGCCGACTCGCGGCCAGCACCGGCAGCACGAGCCGCCAGTTGGCCCAGGCACTGACGCCCGGGCCCGAGCCGTGGATCAGCAGCACGGGCGCGCCCTGCCCCAGGTCGTGCACGTTGGTGGCGAAGCCGCCGGTGCGCACGCTGTGGGCGATCTCGGGATTGGTCACTGCCGTGTCCTCAGAGCTTGATGCAGACGTTGCGGAGCTCGGTGTAGAACTCCAGCGAATGCACGCCGCCCTCGCGGCCGATGCCCGAGGCCTTGGCGCCGCCGAAGGCGGTGCGCAGGTCGCGCAGGAACCAGCTGTTGACCCAGCAGATGCCGACCTCGACGCGTTTCGCGACGCGGTGCGCGCGGCCTAGGTTCTCGGTCCACACGGTGGTGGCGAGGCCGTAGTCGGTGGCGTTGGCGAGCGCGATCGCCTCCTCCTCGGTGTCGAAGGGCGCGATGTGGCAGCAGGGGCCGAAGATCTCCTCGCGGATCACGGCGGCCGTCTCGGGCAAGCCGGTCCAGATGGTGGGCTGCACCCAGTTGCCTTCGGCCAGCGCGCCCTTCATGGCGGGCACGCCGCCGCCCGTGACGACGGTGGCGCCTTCCTGCACGGCCTTCTCGTAGTACGACAGCACCTTGCGCTGGTGCTCGCGCGAGATCAGCGGGCCGAGGCCGACGCCGGGTTCTTCCGAAGGACCTGGCTTCAACGCCTCGGCCTTGGCCTTGAGCGCCGCGACGAACCTGTCGAAGATCGGCCGCTGCACATAGACCCGCTCGGTGCCCAGGCAGACCTGGCCACAGTTCTCGAAGGCCGAGCGCGTGATGCCGGCCACGGCCTTGTCGAAGTCGGCATCGGCGAACACGATGCCGGCGTTCTTGCCGCCGAGCTCGAAAGACACGGGCCGCACGCCCCTGGCGGCCGCGGCCATGATGGCCTCGCCGGTACGGGTCTCGCCCGTGAAGGTGATGCCGTTCACGCCCGGATGCCGGGTCAGGAACTCGCCGGCCGAGTCGGGCCCGAAGCCGTGCACCACGTTGTAGACGCCCGGCGGGATGCCGACGGCGTTCATCACTTCGCCGAGCAGGGTGGCGGTGGCGGGCGTTTCCTCCGAGGGCTTGACGACGACGGTATTGCCGCAGGCCAGCGCGGGGCCGACCTTCCAGGTCATCAGGAGCAGCGGCAGGTTCCAGGGGCAGACGACGCCGATCACGCCCAGCGGCGAGCGCACGGCGTAGTTAAGCGCCTGGCCGCCGTCGGGTGTGGCCATCTCGAAGCTCTCGGTGGGCACGTTCTTCACGATGTCGGCGAACACCTTGAAGTTGGCCGCGCCGCGCGGGATGTCGACATGCGAGGCCAGCGCATGCGGCTTGCCGGTGTCGGCCATCTCGGCGGCGAGGAAGTCGTCGAAGCGCCGGTTGATCTCGTCGGCCACCGCATGCAGCAGCTCGACGCGGCGCGCGACGCTCATGCGGCCCCACTCGCCGTCGAGCGCGCCGCGGGCCGCGCGCACGGCGGCATCGACCTCGGCCGCGCCGGCCTCGTGCACCAGGCCGATCAGGCGGTTGTCGACCGGCGCCCGGTTCTCGAAGGTCTTCGCGCCGGCGACGAACTCGCCGCCGATGAAGTTCATGAACTGCTTCATCGAACGCTCCTCAGGTCAGCACGCTCAGGAAGTTCTCGTTGAGCTTGCGGTCGTGATAGAAGATCGCGCGCCCGAGCTCGTCGTCGGTCCACACCAGCGGCGGCTTGTCCGGGTAGTAGATGTAGCCGCCCGAGAACACCTCGTTGCGGTTGCCGCTCGGGTCGAAGAAGTAGATGGTTTCGCCGCGCGTGATGCCATGGCGCGTGGGGCCGATGTCGAGCGACACGCGCTTCTTCGAGATGATGTCGGCCGCCTTCAGCACCTCGCCCCAGTTGTCGAGCAGGAACGACGCATGGTGGAACTTGTTCTTCTCGGCATGGCGGATGAACGCGATGTCGTGCGGCTTGGTCGAGCAGGTCAGGAAGGCCGCGATGTACATGCGCTCGGGACCGGCCACCACGCTCTCGGCGAGCTGGAAGCCCAGCACGTCGATGAACAACTTCATGGTGCCGTCGAGGTCGTCGCCGTACAGCAGGCAATGGTCGAAGCGCGAGGGCGCCATGCCCTTGAGATCGTCGGGATAGACCTCGGGGTTCTCGTAGGACATGCCGTTGCCGACCTTTTCCTTCTCGGCGAACAGTTCGATCGAATGGCCGGTGGGCACGGTGAAGCGAAAGCGCCGGCCGGTGCGCAGATGCTCGCCGGCCTCGATCCACTGCAGATCGGTCGCGAGGCCGCTGGCCTTGACATCGGCCGCGAGCTTCTCGAGCGTGGCGGGCGAATCGACGCGAAAGCCCATGAAGTCCATGCCGGCCTCGTCGGCCTCGCGCAGCACCACGCTGTGGTGATCGTGCTCGTCCCAGGCCTTGAGGTAGATGCGGCCCTGCGGATCGCGCGCGGTTTCGATCAGGCCCAGCACGTCGCGGTAGTGCTTGAGCGCGGCCTCGATGTCGAGCACGCGCAGTTGCACGTGTCCGGGACGGATGACGCCGGTGATTGCCATGAGAGTCTCCTTGGTGGTTGAAAAGGTTCAGGTGGGGGAACTGGAATTTCTGGAAGTCGTTGCCGCATGCCGTTCGATGCAGCGGGCCAGCTTGTCGACGGCGCGCAGGGCGAGGTCGCTTTGCGGGTAGGCCCTGCAGGCGAGCACGTAGCCCTGGGCTTCTTCCGCGGCGCTGACGTGGCAGCGGCTCATGCGCTCGTGGCGCACATGGCCCGATTCGATGCGGACCTTGCAGACGCCGCAACCGCCGCCTCGGCAGCCGACGGGGATGCCTTTGCGGCCCAATTGCTCCATGCCGCCGAGCAGGGTCTGGTCGGGTTGGCAGTCGTATTGCTCACTGGTGTTGGCGATGGCTATTGAGAAGGGCATGTTTTTTTCTTGGTTGATCGGGGACGCGTGCACAGGACAGCGGGTACTTCCCTCCGCGAATGTCCCCCGCCCTTCGGGCTCCTCCTTGATTTCGCTGCGGGAAGCACCCACTGCCCTGTGCACGTGGGCGCTGCGGTGGTGCGGGCGGTTCAACAACCGTTGCGTCCAGGCGCACGTCGATGGGGTACTCCCCGCAGCGAAATCAAGGAGGAGCCGAAGGCGGGGGACATTCGCGGAGGGGAGTACCCCGTCGGCGTGCGCCCGCCCCGATGCATCCAAAAAAAGACGAGTCATCGCTAGAGCGCCTTGAACAAGGGACTGCGAGGCGCGGCAGAAGCCGCATCCGCCGCCGTAAAGAACTTCTCGGTATAGATATCGCGCTCGAACAGCCGCCCCTGCATCAGCGTTGCGATACAGGCCTCGGTCATCGGCGGCGGACCGCACAGGTAGGCCTTGTGCCCCCGGAAGTCGTTCGCGAAATGCGCCTTCAGCGCTTCGTGCGCATAGCCCCGCGCACCGGCCCAGTCCGAGCCTTCGGGCAGGTCCGACAACACCGGCACATAGGTGAAGTTCGGATGCGCATCGGCCAGCTGCTCGAACAGCTCGCGGTAGTACAGCTCCTCGGCATTGCGCGCACCCTGGATCAGCGTGATCGGCAAGGTGCAGCCCTCGGCCAGCAGGTCGAGCACCATCGACTTCGGGCTCGACAGCCCCGAGCCTCCGGCCACGAAGATCATCGGCAGCCGCGCCGACTTGCGCACGAAGAAGCGGCCGTTGGGGGCCGTGAAGCGCAGCCGCTGGCCCGGCTGCAGTTCGTCGTGCAGCCAGCCCGTGGCGCGGCCGCCGGGCACGCGGCGGATGTGCAGCTCGATCAGGTCGTCGCCCGGCGCATTCGCGATCGAGAAGGCACGCTCCCCTTCCACCCCCGGCACCTGCAGCATCACGTACTGCCCGGCCTGGAACGAGGCCGCGCGTTCCGTGCGCAGCCACAGCCCGCGAATCGTGGGCGTCAGCATGCGTGCCTCCACCACCTCGGCATCGAAGTCCTCGAGCGGCAGGAAGCGCGCGTCGGGGTCCTCGTCGATCTCGGCCTCGATCACCAGGTCGGCCTGCGCCATCGCGCAGCACGCCAGGATCTTGCCCTCGTCGCGCTCGAAATCCATCAGCGCGAAGTTCGAGGCATCGCCGTGGTCGCATTCGCCCTCGAGCACCTGCACCTTGCAGGTGCCGCACACCCCGTGGCCGCAGGCGTGCGGCAGCCACACGCCCGCGCGCAGGCAGGCATCGAGCACCGTCTGGCCGTCGCGCGCCGCCACGCCCTGGCCCAGCGGCTCGATCATGATCTGGAAGCTCATGGCATCGCTCCTTGCTCGGTGGGCAGCCTCAGCTGCACGAACCCTCGATGCCGCGCAGGCCCGGCGTGCGGAAGCGGATCGCCGACTTGTGGACCAGCCCGTTGTCGGCCAGCGACTTCGCGGCGTCGGGCACGAAGGGCTTGCCCGAGTCGAACCACTCGGCCGTGGCCCAGTCGATCCTTTCGAAATCGGGATGGCTGCCGTAGACGCCGGGCAGCACCTGCGACAGCAGCGCGCCGAAGGGCATGGCCGCGGGCAGCGGCAGGCACACGGGCGAACAGAACAGCAGGTGGTCTTCCCAGCCGATGTAGAGCAGGCGGTTGCCGTGGAAGCGCTCCTCGGCATCGGCGACGGTGCCGGTGTAGCCCGGGGCGAGTGCAATGACGGACATGTTTTTTCTCCTGGATGAGTGACGGCTTCGCGTTGTGGCTCAAGCGACGATCGCCTCTTGCTCGGGCGGGGCGCGACGCTCTGTCGAGGTGTCCTGTCCCGTCCACCGATCCCAGTTCGCCTGGTCCGGCGAGCCGTTGAACTCGCCGTTGTCCGAGCCCACGTTGATGTGGTAGTAATCGAGCACCGCCGCGAGCGGGTTGAAGCCCTCGACCGTCGGGTCGGTGCCCTCGGGGAAGCAGTTGCCCTGGTAGATCTGGTGCACCGGCAGCCAGGCCTGCACGTACTTCTCGGGCTCGCCGTCGAACACGTCCTTGCAGCCGTCGGAGCAGAAGTGGTACTTCATGCCGTGGTAGCTGCTCTCGCGATAGCAGATCTTGGTCGGGTCGTCGGGCTCGGTGAAGGCCATCGGGATCTGGCAGGTCTGGCACAGCATCGGCAGCGTGTTGTTGAACCAGCGCTTGCCCTGCTGCTCCTGCGCGGCCAGCCACTCGAAGCGCGGGCGGTACAGCGCATCGAAGGTGTCGGGGTACTTGGCCGACAGCCACTCCATCTCGTCGGGGCGCGGTGCCCACACGTTGATGTTGGCCGCGTGGCCGTAGTTGTTGAAGATGGCCCAGGCCTCGTGCGAGAGGCGGCCCTTCTCCTTGCTCGCCACCTCGTGGTACTTGGGCATGCGGATGCCGTAGCGCGAGAGGTCCTGGAACAGCGCACCGCCGTTCTTCTCGAAATACATCTCCCAGGCCTCGGACCAGCTCATCACGCGCTTGGGCAGCATGTAGTCCATCATCATCGACACCAGCGTCAGCAGCCGGTAGCCGCGCCAGAACCACTTGTCGACCCACTTCTGCACGATCGGCACGTTGCCCGGGTCCTGCTCGAGGATGAACTTCACCACCTCCAGGCCCAGCGTCATGTGGCGCGACTCGTCGCTCTGGGCCGAGAAGCCGAAGGTCACGGTGGCCATGTCGCCGTTGTAGGCGGCGCCGCTCATGAAGGGCATGAACAGCAGGTTGGTCAGCACGTACTCGAACGAGAACGAGATCGCGGTCACGAACTCGAAGGGCCCCGCGCTCATCGCGTCCTCGAAGTAGCTCTTGGGCACCGACAGATACCACACGCGATCGTGCATGTGCTGCGGATCGTGCAGGCCGTTGAAGTACTTGTTGAAGTGGCTGATGGTGTGGAACTGCGTCTGCGCATGGCGCAGCTCGTCGATCGACTGCATCTGGCAGGCCACGCGCGCGCCCACGCCGCGAAACGACCGCCCGGCCATCGCATAGCCGCGATGGGCCGCGTACTCGAGCGGCGACACGCCCGTGAGGAACAGCTTCAGCGTGTTCAGGTAGCGCGGGTCGCTGATGTTGAACTGGCCGTTGTTCTGCTGGAACGCGTCGATGATCGCGTAGAGCTTCTTCTCCTTCTCGCCCTGGAACTTCCAGTAGGCGTCCATCGTGAGGCGGAACGGGTCCTCCCACTGGTCCCAGTCGTGGATCTTGATGCCCTCGAACCGGTCGAAGGGGAACACGTCGTCCATCGACTGGTAGCTGGTCTCCCAGCCGAGGCCGCGAGTCATCATGGCGTAGCGTTCCTTGAGGCCGAGGCGCTTGCCGGTGCTGCTGTTGGGGGTCGTCATGGCGTTGTCGTCCTGTGCGTTGTCGTTGTGGGTGCGGTGGTTTTCGGGGTGCGCGCTCAGGCGCCCCAATGCAGCGTGAACTCGTCGTCGGTCTCCTCGATACTTCCCGACAGCGAGATCAGGCTCAGGTGCAGTTCCTGCAGGTCCCAGCGGCGGCCGAGCAGCGACTCGACCGTGGCGCGGCGCAGCGTGAGTCGGCCGGGCGCGTCGATCTTGACCATGGCGGGGTACTCGCTGACGCTGGCCTCGGGGTTGTCGGCCACGATGGCCTCGACGATGGCGCGGGCGCTCTCGCTGATCTGCAGCGCGATGAAAACCGGCGTGCGGGAGAGTTCTGCGGTGGCGGTGGTCATGGGGATGGGTCTCCTTGCGGTGGTGATTCAGGCGGTGCGCACCGAGCGCGCGAAGCGGGCGTCGAGCGCCGTGGCGAGTTCCTGCAGCGCGGGTGCGCCCTGGGCGCCGAGCGCCAGCGCGGCCAGCGGCGCGAGCGCTTCGGCGATCTGCGCGCGCCAGTCGGCGTACCAGGCCGCGAGCTTCCGGGCATTGGCCGGCGACTCGTCGGCCGCGGTCTTCAGCGTGGCATCGACCCAGCGCGCGTTCTCTTCGAACCACTCGTTCATGAACTCGGTGAGCATCGCCAGCGCATGGCCGGTGGCCGCGCCTTGCGCGTTCACGTAGTGGCGGTAGACCAGCGGATACAGCAGGCCGTCGAACACCAGGTTCTGCGCCACGAACAGCTCGAACCAGTCCCTGGTGACGAACAGGTTCTCCATCGTGCGGCGCACGCCCTGCCAGGCCGGATGCGACATCCAGGCCTCCTTGCCGGCGTCGAGCGCCTGGCCCGAGTTGCCGTCGAGCTGCAGGCCGATGCGCGAGAGGTACTGCGCGATGCCGAGCCGGTCCATGGCCGCGAAGACGAAGGGCTGCGTGATCGCGGTGCCGTAGCCGTAGCCGCAGCAGTAGCTGTGGTTCATGTTCGCGCCCCACTCGTAGTGGCGCAGCGGCACCAGCACCTGCTGCAGCGACTCGCGCACGCCGGCATCGGCCTGCGCCAGCAGCTGGCGCTTGTCGGCGAACTCGAACTGCCGGTCTGCGCCCTCCTGCTGGCGCGCGCGCGTCATCGTGTAGACGCCGTAATAGAAATGGCGCGGATCCTTGAACGCATACCAGTCGGCCATGACGATCGCGGTGCGGCGCTTGTCGTAGAGCTCGTGCTGCGGATCCCACAGCGGCCGGTAGTGGAAGTTGGCCGTGGGCTGCATGTCCAGCGTGGCCTCCTGGTAGCGCGAGGCCGGCTTGTCGCCGAGCCGCCGCGCCACGTGCGAGAAGGTCTGGCGGATCGGCCGGATGTCCGAGGTCTTGATGTCGACTTGCACGGTGGGGTCTCCTTGGGTTGTCTCTTTGGAAAAAACGGTGGGTGGGCGTGTCAGTGCTCGATGCCGGGCGCGCCGAAGCGCCACTTCATGCGCTCGAAGTCCAGGCGCGCGCCCTCCTCGGTCGTCAGGTGGCGCACCTCGTGGCGGGTGCAGAACTCGCGGAACTGGTCGAACAGCAACACCAGCTCGACCGCGAGCTCGGGGTCGCCGATGGCGAACTCGAACTCGACGAAGCGGGCATCACGGGTACCGGTCACGCGCACGAAACAGGGCTGGCCGGTCATCCGGGCCGCGCTGTCGCTGGGGTGGCTCGCAGGCATCGAAGGCATCACTTGTTCAATCCATCACTTGGTGGACGACAACGGCGCCGCCCGTGCCAATAAGGGCAACGGGCGTGCCAGCACGGCTAAGTGATTGATTTGCAAAGGCCCGCGATGCCGGCGGGCCGCGAGCCCCGGGTAGTCCCGGATGCTCGTTTGATCATTTGCTGCGGTGCAGCTTGATCAAATGGTGAAAACGCCGCGAACGGCTCAGGAGGCCGGCAGGCCTTCCTTCTTGAGGCGGTAGGCCAGTTGCGGCCGCGTGATGCCCAGCAGGCGCGCGGCCTGCGAGAGATTGCCCTTGGCACGCTGCATCGCGGTCTGCATCAGGCGCCGCTCGAGCGAGGCGATGTCGATGTTCTGCTCGAGCACGCGCTGGCACAGCGCGTCGAGCTCGCTGCCCTCGCCCGCGGCCTCGGCCGGCGCGCCGACCTGGCCCTTGGCATCGAGCCCGCTGCCATCGGGCGTGCCGGGCGGCGACATCCACAGGTGGCTGGCCTCGATGTCGCCGTGGTCGGGTGCCAGCAGCACGGCGCGCTCGATCACGTTCTCGAGCTCGCGGATGTTGCCGGGCCAGGCGTGCTTCTGCACGTCGCGCGCGGCCTTGTCGGTCAGGCCGCGCAGCTTCTTGCCGTAGAGCGCGCTGTATTTCTCGACGAAGCGCGCGACCAGCGCCGGGATGTCGGCCGTGCGCTCGCGCAGCGGCGGGATCGAGATCGGGAAGGTGTTGAGCCGGTAGAACAGGTCGGTGCGGAAGCGCCCGGCCTGCATCGCCTGCTGCAGGTTGACGTTGGTGGCGGCGACGATGCGCACGTCGACCTTGATCGGCTGCTCGGCGCCCAGGCGCTCGACCTCGCCGGTCTGCAGCACGCGCAGCAGCTTGACCTGCGCGGCCAGCGGCAGGTCGCCGACCTCGTCGAGGAACAGCGTGCCGCCGTGCGCGCGCTCGAAGCGGCCGGCGCGCGCATGGTGGGCGCCGGTGTAGGCGCCCTTCTCCACGCCGAACAGCTCGGCCTCCATCAGATCGGCCGGGATCGCGGCGCAGTTCACCGCGATGAAGGGCTGGCGCGCGCGCGGGCCGTTGTCGTGCAGCCAGCGCGCGAACACCTCCTTGCCCACGCCGGTCTCGCCGAGCAGCAACACCGTGATCGCGCTGTCGACCGCGCTGCGCATCAGCTCGAAGGCGGCGCGGAAGCCCGGCGACACGCCGACCAGCTTCTGGTCGTACTCGCGCCGCGGCTGCAGCCGGCGGATGTGCTGCAGCCCGAGGTTGAACTCGATCAGGTTCTCCGCCACGTGGTGCTGGCGGAAGTAGTCGAGGTAGTGGTCGTCGTGCCAGTCCTCGGCCGGCTGGCCGACGATGCGACAGCGGCTGTCGCCCATGCTCGTGCACTCGACCTCCTTGAACACCACCATGCGCCCCATGAAGGCCGTGGTGTAGCCCGAGGCATAGCCGATCTGCGACCAGCACTGCGGGTCCTCGCCATAGCCGAAGTCGGCCACGTGGGCCTCGCACTCCCACGAGTTCTCCCAGAGGAACTCGCCATAGAACTGCCTGGTCGCGATGTCGAACTCGAGCTGCGTCTTCTGCACCGAGACGATGCCCTCGATCGAATGCAGGCGCGGCCCGAGCATGAAGGCGTCTTCCGCGCGCATGCCGGCGCGGCGCTCGCGCACCGCCACCTCGCCGTCGCGCAGGCCCGACGCGAAGCCCATGCGCACCAGCAGGCCGCGCGCGCGCTCGATGCCGAGCGAGTCGAGCAGTTCCTTGCGCAGCTCGGCGAAGGCGCGCGCATGCAGGAGCAGCATGCGCTGCTCGTCCAGCCAGATGTGGCCCGAGCCGGCGCTGAAGCGCAGGAGCGAGAGAAGTTCTCCCACGAGGTGTCTCCTAGATCTTGGGGGCGTTTCGGCCCGCATTGTGCGGCACGGTGCCGCGCGCGGGGAGCGCGTTTTCGCGGGGGCCTCGCTCAGGTCGCCGGATCTTTCGGGGACTCAGCAGGAACGCGTCAACCCTGCGCCTTGCGCGTCTCGATCCAGTGCACGACCTTGCCCGCATGGCTGTGCGGCGCCTTGGCACCGACGCGCCGGGCCAGGTCGGCCAGCGTCTGGGAGGACAACACCTCGCGCATCCGTTCCTCGGCCTCGAGCATCACCGCGTGGATCGAGCAGACGCCGTCCATCGCCCAGCGCGGCGCCTCGCCGTCGAAGACCGCGCAGCGCCCGCGGATCTCGCGGCACTCGAACAGCGCCTTCGGCCCGTCGATGGCTTCCACCACTTCGAGCACGCTGATCCGGTCGGCGGGCCTGGCCAGGCGGAAGCCGCCGTTCTTTCCCTCGGTCGCCTCGGTCAGGCCGGCCTTGCGCAGCTTGGTGAAGAGCTTGGCCACGAACTCCACCGACAGGCCCTGGAGCTCGGCGAGGTCGCGCACGCTGGCTTCGGTGACTCCGGTGGGAGGCCCCGACAAATAGAGAAGGCAATGCAGTCCGTATTCGACACCGGCACTGATGTGGCTCAAGCTGGCTCCCGTGGGAATGGAGGGGCGGATCGTAACTGAGCCACCCCTCGCGCGGCGCTCACTTCTTGTCGAGCGTGACCAGGTTCTTCTCCTTCGAATCGGCCACGAAGATCGCGAGCAGCTTCGCGGGCTCGGTGGCGCTCGCGTTGTCGCTCACCGCGTGGTGGGCACCGGGCAGCTCGGTCCAGCTCTCGCCCGCGCGGTAGACGACCTCCTGGCCGTTGTCGAGCTTGCTGCGGATCGCGCCTTCCAGCACATAGCCCACGACGAAGGCCTGGCCGTGGCGATGCGCGGGCGTCTTCGCGCCGGGGGCGTAACTGACGACCAGCGCCGTGAGCGTCTTGCCGGGCACGTTGGCGATCGCATGGGCGAAGGCCGGAACGATGACTTCGCGTTGCGGCTCCGGCGGTGCCGCGACAGCGGAGCCCCCGGTGGTGAAGGCGAGGAGCGCGAGTGCGAGCGATGCGGTTTTCATGGGAAGTCTTCCTCGGGTTGGCGTTGCGGATGTGCACGAGCGGATGCCGTGCGTCTAACGAGGGTCGTTGGCCGCGACCCGCATGGATTCGCCGTCGGCATGGACGTCGACCACCAGGCGCTCGAACGCCCGCTGCTCATCGGTGCTCAGCCCCTGTGCCAACACCTTCAGCGCGTTGCGATAGCACGGCAGCATCAGCGCGGCGATCGAGCGCCACGTCTCGTCGCCCGCCGCAATCGCGGACTCGCAGCGAAGGATGTTCGTGTACGCGCCCAGCATGGCGAGGGGTCGGTTCATGAAATCGGCGATTGAATTTTTTACTACGACCAGTATAGTCGTAGTTAAGCGATCCACACCGGATCGTCTTGAAGACCCCGTGCGCGACGCACCCTTCGCGATGCGCCGCGGGACATGAACCTCACAGAACCGAACCATCCAAAATGACCCAACGAATCCTGGTTGTAGGCGCCGGCTTTGCCGGCATGTGGAGCGCCTTGAGCGCCGCGCGCGCCCTCGACATGGCAGGCCATGTGAACGACGGCGTGGAGATCCTGCTGGTCGCGCCCGAACCCACGCTGCATGTGCGCCCTCGCCTCTACGAAGTGCCGCAGGAGGCGATGAAGGCGCCGCTGCAGTCCGTCTTCGACACCGTCGGTGTGCGCTTCCTCGCGGCGCGCGCGGAGCGCATCCGCACCGATGCGCGGGAGGTCGACGTGGTCGACGCCGCGGGCGCGCGCCAGACGCTCGCCTACGACAGGCTGGTGCTCGCGGCCGGCAGCCAGCTCTTCCGCCCGCCGGTGCCCGGCCTGCATGCGCACGCGCTGAGCGTCGACCAGTACGAGGACGCCGTGGCGCTCGACGCGCACCTGCGCAAGCTCGCCAGGCAGCCCTCCTCGCTCGCGCGCAACACCATCGTGGTGGTCGGCGGCGGCTTCACCGGCATCGAGACCGCGGCCGAGATGCCCGCGCGGCTGCGCGAGATCATGGGCGGCGACATCGAGCCGCGCGTGATCGTCGTCGAGCGCGCCGATGCGATCGGTCCCGACCTCGGACCGGGCCCGCGACCCGTGATCGAGAAGGCGCTGAAGTCGCAGGGCGTCAGCTGGCGGCTGGGCGTGGAGGTCGAGAGCATCGACGCCGAAGGAATCACCACCTCGGGCGGCGAACGCATCGAGGCAGCAACGGTGATCTGGACCGCCGGCATGCGCGCGACCGCATTGACGCAGCAGATCCCCGCCGAGCGCGATGCCGCGGGCCGGATCCTCGTCGACCGCAACCTGCAGGTGCCGGGCGTTCCGAACGTCTTCGTCACGGGCGATGCCGCGCGCGCCGCCACCGACGACGAGGGCAATGTCGCGATGATGTCGTGCCAGCACGCGATGGAGCTCGGACGCTCGGCCGGCCACAACGTCGCGGCCGACCTGCTGGGGCTGCCCAAGATCGCCTATTCGCAGCCGAAGTACGTGACCTGCCTGGACCTCGGACCCTGGGGCGCCGTGTACACCGAGGGTTGGTCGCGCGAAGTGAAGATGGAAGGTGCCGAGGCGAAAGCGCTCAAGCACCAGATCAACACCGAGTGGATCTATCCGCCCACCGGCGACCGCGCCGAGATCCTGCGCTCGGCGGATCCCGGCCGCATCGTCGTGGCCTGAGCCGCGGCGCGGCTGCCGGGTGTCAGTACCCGGTCCGCTTCCAGGCGATGCCGTCGGTGGAGCGGTAGGTGCCGCCGGTGGCGCAGCAACCGCCGGCACCGACCGCCATGCGGCCCAGTCGGGCCGTCATCACGCTGCCCTCGACCTGCAGCGACTGGCGCTGGCAGACGCTGAAGAAGGGATAGAACTCGGGCTTGAGCACCGAGGTCCATTCGACCTCGCCGCCCTCGAGGCTGCGCACGCTGTAGACCTCGCAGTCGTTCACGACCAGGTGGATCGGCCGCCCGGCGAAGGTGCCGCGGAACATCAGTTCGGGCGGCGCGTCGCGCGTGATCTGCGCCTCCTTGCTCAGCGGTGGCGGCGGCTCCGGCCGCTCGCAGCCCGCGAGCGCGACGATCATGGCCAGGCCGCAGGCGATGCGGTGCAAGCCCCTCACGCGACGTCGCTCCCGTCGTCGCGCTCTTCTTCCGCGACGGCACTGCGGTCCTTGATGCGCGTGACCTGCGACAGCAGCGCATCTTCGGCCGCCATGTCGGGCCGCTGCCCGCGATAGACCGGCTGCTCGAAGCTGCCACCCGCATAGCGGTAGAGATAGCGCACCTCGACCAGCGTGCCCGGCGCGGGCAGCGCCTCGTTCGGCGGCACGGTGACGTTGCCGAGATCGACCAGCACGCCGGCCTCGTCGCGCAGGCCCACGGCCACCGAGCGCTGCGCATTGACGCGCAGCACCTCGCAGGTCGCGCTCTGCTGGAACTTGAACTTGAGGCTCGCGTTGCTGCGCCCCGCGGCGAAGGGCGCGCCCAGCGCCTTGAGCACGAAGCCCTCGCCATGCGCGGCACGCAGCTCGGCCGCGCGCCGGTGCTTGGCCGAGGCCTCGGTCTCGAGCGGCAGCACGGCCATCCACGGCAAGGCGATCGCGAAGGCCTCGAGCCGGCGAAAGCGTTCGACGAAAGCCTGCGCGCGCAGGTCCTCGCCGCCGGCCTGGAGCAGGTCGAAGGCCAGGAAGCCGTCGCCCACGTGCTCGCCCGCGATCACCGCGCTGCCGGCCGGCAGCGCGGCGGTCACGACCCAGGCCTGCGGGATGTCGACGAACAGGCCGCGGCGGTTTGTGCCGCGCACGGCGCCCTCCTCGATCAGCAGCATGCGGTTCTCGCCATCGGCCTTTTCCTGCAGGCCCCAGCCGGGGTCGTCGAGGTAGCGCGCGAGTTGCGTCTCGGCGATCAGGGTCGGCAGCTGCGGCAGCTCGCCACTCATGCGGCCCGCGAACTCGGAAGCGGTGTAGAGCGCGCCCGAGGCATCGGTGGTGTAGCCCTTGCCGGTCTTCTCCTTCACCACCTTCTGGTAGATCTTGAGCGCGGCCTCGTAGCCGACCGGGCTGCTGGTCTTGGTGCCGGTGGCCAGCGTGCCGCCGCGCCGGCCGTTGCCGTAGTCGACCACCCAGCCCTCGTCCTTCGGCCGCAGGTGGACCTGGTAGACCTTGTCGGAGCCCTGGCCCGTGAAGTAGAGGAAGCTGGATTGCGCGAGAGGTTCGGTGCTGGACATGGCGGCGGATGCGATGGAACGAACGGCGCCGTGGCATTGCACGACGCTGCGATGCTACACAGCACGCGCCACGACGCCGAATGACTTTAGGCACTGGCGAAGCGCGCCCGGCGCACCTAGCCTACGCCCGCACAGGCGAACACAAGGGGGCGGCGCCATGGGATTCCTGGACAAGGTCCGCAAGCTTTTTTCATTCAGTTTCAATCGGCTCGAGAACGGCACGCCGCTCACGCCCGCGCAGCATCGCGGCCTCGCGCTCGGCGCGGTGTACGCGGCCGAGTCCTACCTGCCGATCAACGCGCTCACCACCGAATCCGACCGCGCCACCGCCGTGGCGCTGCTGGCCTCGGCCTGGGGCGTCACCAACGCCAGCAGCGCGCGCGAGGTCACGGAGTCGCTGCTCTCGCAGGGCCACCGCGCCCACTACGCGGTGGTGAACCCGCGCGTCGAGCGCCTGCATCGCGGCAGCCGAAGCGACGCGGCCGCGGTGGCGCAGGCCAATCTCGCGGCGCTGCGCGGCGAGGCGGTGGCGCGCGGCCTCGATCTCGAGAGCACACGCAACTACTACGAAAGTTGGCACGAAGCGGCCGAGGAAGGCCTGTTCGACAAGCTGCCGCGGCCGCTGCCCGCGAGCATCATGGCCTGGGACATGGGCCGGCTGGTGCAGCTGCACCGGCTGATCCAGGACGCGCAACTGCTGCGCGCCGAGGAGTCGTGGAACGCGATCGCGAGCGCGGCGCGCATGGCGCAGCCCTCCTACCAGTCGTGGCGCGACTTCGGCGACAGCTTCGTGGTCGGGCGCGCGTTCTGGCTCGCCACCCACGATCTCGACCGCATCGCCGAGGACACCGACACCTTCCAGCGCGCCACGGCCCACCTGCTCTCGCACGAGCACAGCCCGTGGCGGCAGATGGCGTGGTGAGCCGCCGCTCATTCGCGCGTCATCGAAGCATGCAGCTGCAGGGCCTAAGATAGGCGGCTGCCCCGATCGGCCACACCGCGCGATCGGGGGCATTCAACCGAAGGCAGGGAGGCCTCCGCGTGAAGCGCATTCGATCCGAGAAACTCACACGAACGAGACCGGGGACATCGGCGGTCACGGAACACGTCACCATCGAACTGTTCGAGTTGCCCGCCGATGCCGGGCACGTGGTGCACCTGAGCAGCAGCCGCGACGGACTGCAGTGGCGCGAGACCGTGCTGACGCCCGCGCCGCTCGCGCTCGACAAGGCGATGGCGGTGTTCGGCGATGCGCTCGCCGCGCAACTCGCGCGTGGCCTCGCGCTCGAAGGCGCGCCGCTCGTTGCATCGGCACCCGCGACACCAGCCACCGTCTCCTCTTCTGCGGCCGACACTCTTCTTCTGAACCGCATCGCGCCCGATGCCTGGCGCCTGCTGCCGCCGCTGCGCCGCGGCCGCACCGTGTGGCGTCTCGGTGAACGCCGGCTCGCTCAGGCGGTGCCGCGCCTGGTCGAGCTGATCGAGACCGGCGACGCGATGCTCGACTACTGCATCGCCTGGGCCATCGGCCGCTGCGGCGACGCGGGCGCCTTCGAGGCGATGGTCGAACTCTCGCGCCGCGCGACCGACCCCAAGGTGACGCGCATCGCGCGCTGGGCCGCACTCGCGCTGTGGCCGGCCGAACGGCGTGCCGCGGAGGCCGAGCGCATCGTCGACGACTGGCCCGGCTCGCTGCGCCGCGCCTGGACCGAGGTCCAGGTGATGCCGGTGGCCGATGGCGCCGCGCTGCTGCGCGAACGGCTTGCCGATCCCGCGCACTGGCAGAGCCTCGCGCACACCGACTGGACGCAGCAGCTGTTCGAACTCGCACTGCTCGAAGGCCTCGACGAGGACCAGCCCGCCGGGCTGGCGCGCAGCGCGCTGCACGACGTGGCGCAGCAGCTCTCGCCGGCCGCGGGCAGCTTCCGCGCCTGGCGCCGGCTCTACAAGGGTGCCGAGTTCGCGGGCGACTACCGCCTGCTGGGCCTGCTGAACCAGCGCATCGAAACGCAGCGCGCGGGCTTTCGCGGCACCAGCCAATGGGCGATGCTCAACGGCCGCTACGTCGACATCGCGAAGGAGATCGTGCGCCCCGACAGCCGGCTCGCGCTGAGCCAGCGCACGCACGACTACCTGCGCCGCCGCACCTGGCGCACCCTGCGCCGGCTCGCGCTGCGCGGCGCGGCCGACGAACGCGACTGGCTGCGCCTCGCGATGGGCGTGCTGCTCGCGGCCGATGATGCGAACGCGGCCGTCTCGGCACGCCATGAAGACGCAGGCTGGAACCGCGAGACGCGCGTCTGGCACAGCGGCCCCTACAGCCGCTGGCTGGTCGTGATGCAGCTGCTGCACCGCCACGATCCCGAATGGACCGCGCTGGCCGGCGGCCTCTACTGGCGCCGCGAGACGCCACCGGCCGAGCGCCGCGCGCAACGCGGCGAGGCCTGGCCCGAGCGCTGGGACCGCCATCCCGAGGCGCTGCTGCAGCTGATGCAGCAGTCGCGCTGTGCCGGCGTGCATGCCTTCGCGGCGCGCGCGCTGCAGGACAACCGCAGCTTCTGCCAGGCACTCGATGGCGCCCAGCTGCGCGAGCTGCTCGCGAGCACCTGGAGCGACACGGCGCGTTTCGCCCTGGCGCTGGTGCGCGAGCGCATCGAGGCCGGTGAGCCTGCCGGCTCATGGCTCGTGCCGCTGATCGATTCGCCACTCGACGAAGCACGCCGCCATGCGCTCGACCTGATCGCCGAGGACCCGGCGCGTTACAGCCGCGACGTCGAACTGCTGCTGCGCCTGCTGGTCTCGGCCGACGCCGAGGTGCGCCGTGCCTCGCGCCTGCTGCTGCAGGCCGCGGCCGGCCAGCCCGAGGCCGCGGACAGCTTCGACGCACTGTGCACCGCGCTGCTCGACTGGCTCGCGCGCTGCGATGCGCAGGCGCCCGAACTCGCAGCCATCTGCGAGAACCTGCAATGGGCGCTGCAGAACCCGCTGCGCGAAGCCGGCTCGAAGGCGCCGCTGGCCGAACTGCTGGCCTTGTTCGACCACGCGAGCCCCGACGTGGTCGCGCTCGCGGCCGAGTGGCTGCTGCTGCATCCGGCATCCGTTCAAGGCCTGCCGATCGAGGTGCTGACGCGATTGCTGCAGTCGGACGACGAGCGGCTGCGCGGCGCCGGCGTGCGCCTGTTCACCGCGCTGCCCGACGACACGCTGCTCGCACAACCCGCGCTGTTCGCCGTGTTCTGCGCCAGCCCGATGCCGCGCGTGCGCAGCGCGGTCGCGCCCAAGCTCGCGCAGCTGCTGCCCGATCACCCGGACTTCGGCGCGGCGCTGATGCCGATGCTGCGCGACGAGCTGTTCCGCACCGAGGCGGCCGAGGGCGTGTTCGATTCGCTGCTGCAGTGGCTGTGCGGGCCGCTGGCCGCGCACACGCGCGCGGGCGACAGCGCCACCACCGTGCGGCTGCTCGAGGCGCGCAGCAAGGGCGCGCAACGGCTGGGCGCCTGGCTGCTGCCGCAGCAGCCGGCCGAGGCCTTCGACGTGCTGCAGACCGCGAGCCTGGGGCTGGTCGATGCCGCCGCCGCGCGGCAATGGGCCTGCGAGCAGCTCGCCGCGCGGCCCGAGCGCACGCTCGCGCAGCTCGACGACGCGCTGCGCATCTTCGACAGCCGCTGGGACGACGCGCTCGCCTGGGCGCGCCAGTGGTTCGCGGCACAGGGCCAGTCGCCGCAATGGACGCCCGCGCTGCTGGTGCGCCTGTGCGACCACAAGGATCCCGGCGCGCAGCGCCTGGGCCGCGAACTGCTGACGGCGCACTTCGAACTCACCGACGTCACCACCTACATGCTGCAGCTGAGCCAGCATCCCTCGAGCGGCATGCAGCTGTTCGTGACCAACTGGCTGGCGGCCGCCGCGGGCGGCAAGCCCGAGGTGCTGGCGCGGCTCGAGCCCTACTTCCTCACCGTGCTGTCGCAGGCCAACCGCGGCCGGCTCGCGAAGGCGCGCGTCAGCGAATTCCTCGCGGCGCAGGCCGAGCAGTCCGAAGAGGCGGCGCGCATCGTCGCGCGCGTGTTCGCGCGCCAGGCCGTGAGCGGCGCCATCACCGAGCGCGCCCGCTACGTGGCCGGCCTGCGCAGCATCCAGCAACGCTATCCGGCGCTCGAGAACCCGCTGCAGGCCGCGCCCGTGCGCGCCGTCGCGCCGCGCCGGGCCGCCGTCGCCGGAGGTACCGCCGCATGAAGTTCCAGTACCGCTATTTCGGCCACTCGGGCGCGCAGCAGACGCCCACCAGCACCGCGCTGCAGTTCGCGCCCGACACCCTGCGCGCGCCCGTGCACTTCATCGGCGAGGTCAACCGCCACCTGCCGTTTCGCGAAGGCATGTCGGCGCTGCACGACGTGGTGGTGGGCGACCTGCGCTTCCAGCCGCGCGACAAGAGCGCCTACCTCGAATGGCTCGCGAGCCAGGAAGGCGAGCTGCTCGCGCAGTACATGGCGCGCAGCGACGAGCTCAAGGCCCGCATGGCGCCGCTGCGCGAGGAGCTCGACGTGCTGCGCCAGCGCAAGTCGGCCATGCTGCAGCCCTTCTACAAGGCGCAGAAGCGCTACTTCGACCACCTCTACAAGGTCAACCGCGAAGCCTGGTTCGTGCTCGACCCGGTGATCACGGTGCATCCCGACCGCGTGTTCTTCGAGTGTTTCAGCCAGGACGAGTCGAGCTACGGCATGTTCTCCTGCGGCCACGAGGTCTTCGACCGCGTGAGCGACCATGCCTTCGGCACCACCAACGTCGACTACTCCGAGTCGCTCTACGACGAGTTCCAGAAGATCCGCGACTACAAGGCCACGCGGTTGGCGATCGATCCCGGCGGCTTCCAGGTGCAGAGCGGCAACGACCCGGCCTTCCACGAACCCAAGATCGAGGTGCCCGATAGCTGGGTGCGCGGCTTCCTGCAGGTCAGCAGCGCGATGCTGCTGCCCGCGCACCGGCTGCAGCTGCATCCGATGGACGTGCACAACATCTGCCTGGTGCTGCGGCGGCGCAAGGAGCGCGCGGGCCCGCGCTCGCTGCGCTTCATCCTGCGGCCCGGGCAGCCGGTGCGCATCCTGTTCGAGCCCTGGGGCCATGAACTCGTGTGCCCGCGTTCCTCGCACGACGCGCCCGCCGACATCGACATCCGCGTCTGGGGCCGGCGCCGGCTGCTGCAGCTCGAACGGCTGGTGCCGGTGGCGCAGGGCTTCACGGTGCACCTGCTGGGCACCGGCATGCCGAGCTTCTGGGTCGCGCGGCTGCCCGACATGGAGTTCACGCTGGGCCTGTCGGGCTGGACCGCCAACGACTGGTCGCGCAACGGCCACTTCGAGCTGCTGCAGCCGCGCCACGACGTCGACCAGGACAGCCTGCTGCGCGTGTTCGCGGCGCTCGGCGAACGCTGGCGCGCCACCACCGCCGAGCTGGCCGCGGCCACCGGGCTCTCGCGGCTCACGGTCGAGTCGGCGCTCGGCGGCTATGTGCAGGCCGGGCGCGTGGTGTACGACATCGCGCACGGCGTGTGGCGCCTGCGCGAACTGAGCCGCGAGCCGCTGCCGATGGAGCGGCTGCGCCATGCCAGCCCCGAGGAAGCGGCCGCGGCCGAACTGGTGCAGGCCGGGCGCCTGAAGGACGCGAAGGTCGAGGCTCGTGCCGACGGCGGTCTGCTGCTCAGCGGCCTGTGCGGCACCAAGTCCTCGCGCCAGTACCAGGTGCGGCTGCAGCTCGATGCCGACCAGCGCGTGGCCACCGGCGAATGCCAGTGCGACCACTTCATCCGCCTGCGCATGACGAAGGGGCCGTGCGAACACATGCTCGCGCTGCGCCTGGCCACGGCCTCGGCCGCGCTGGCCCTTGGCACCACCGCGGGCGCACCGACGCCCGCGACCGACTCGGAAGAAAGGACTGCAAGCATCGGCTGATACACTGGTTTTGCGAGCGGGGCGGGAAGGCTCTTGCAATCCGGATGGCGCATCGCCATCCTCGATCTCAGCACTTCCCAGGCTTCACTGGACATCTCTTCACTGTGCCGTACGCGCATGGTGGCGCGATGACGGTGCGGCTTCTTCGAAGCTCATCGCGCCACCATGCGCGTACGGCGTCGAGTGGAGCTGTCCAGTCCTCAGGCTCTTCGACGAGATTCCCGTCCCGTTCGCATCTTTTTTCTTCCAGTGCATCGGTCCATGCGGCGCACACCGCCCATGACCCCACCCCCTCCCTCCTCCGTACCCGATTCGGCACTCACGCGCGAGGAGCTCTACGCGCGCATCCGCGCGAGCTCCAAGCAGGAGGTCGTGCTCGAGGAGATGCAGCGCCTGGGCTTCTGGCCGCGCGACACGGCGCAGCCCACGGTCGAGGCGCAACTGATCCGCCGCGAGGGCGAGCTGCAGACCGCGCTGAGCGAACTCGGCAACGAGCTGCGTGGCATCGAGGACCGCGAGACCGCGCTCAAGGCCATGCGCAAGGAACGCATGGCGCGGGCGCGCGAACGCCGCGAGGAAACGCGCCAGCGGCTCGCGCAGCAGCGCCATGCGCGCGCGCTCGACTGGCACGGCCGGCGCCAACGCGAGCTGCTGTACCTGGGCGAAGGCGTCTCGGGCGGGCTCAACGAGGCGCGCAGCGACGAGCAGTCGCTCGCGCGCCATGCGCTGCCGGCGCTGCACGACGCCACCGACCTCGCGCGCGCCATGGGCCTGGAACTCGGGGAACTGCGCTTTTTGGCCTGGCACCGCGAAGTCGCGCGCGTGAGCCATTACCAGCGCTTCACCGTGCCCAAGAAGGCTGGCGGCGAGCGCCGGATCTCGGCGCCGATGCCACGGCTCAAGCGCGCGCAGTACTGGGTGCTCGACAACGTGCTGGCCAAGGTGCCGGTGCACGAAGCGGTGCACGGCTTCCTGCCGGGCCGCTCGATCCTCAGCAATGCCGCGCCGCACGTGGGGCAGGCGGTGGTGGTCAACCTCGACCTCCAGGACTTCTTTCCCTCGATCGGCCTGCGCCGCGTGCGCGGCGTGTTCCGCCAGCTCGGCTACTCGCCGCAGGTCGCGACCCTGTTCGCGCTGCTCGCGACCGAGGCGCCGACCGACGAGGTCGAGCTCGACGGCGAGCGCTACTTCGTCGCGCGCGGCGAGCGCGTGCTGCCGCAGGGCGCGCCCACCAGCCCGATGCTCACCAACCTGCTGTGCCGCCGGCTCGACGCGCGGCTGGCCGCCTGCGCCGCCAAGCTGGGCTTTCGCTACACGCGCTATGCCGACGACCTGAGCTTCTCGGCCGATGCCGAGCATGGCCGCGATGTCGGCAAGCTGCTGTGGCGCGCCAAGCAGATCGTGGCCAGCGAGGGCCTCGTGGTGCATCCCGAGAAACAGCAGGTGATGCGCCGCCACCAGCAGCAGCACGTGACCGGCATCGTGGTCAACGACAAGCTCTCGACCGACCGCGACACCCTGCGGCGCTTTCGCGCCGTGCTGCACCAGGCCGAGCGCCACGGTCCGCAGGGGCTGCACTGGAACGGCCAGCACGACGTGGTCGCCGCGCTGCGCGGCTATGCGAACTTCATCGCGATGGCCGATCCCGCGCGCGCCGAGCCCTACCTGCGGCGCGTGAAGGCATTGGCCGCGAAGCATGCGTCGGCGCCCGCCGTCGCGCCGGCGCCGGCCCGCGCGCCGCTGCCCGCGGGCCACTTCCGCCAGCAGTCGGCCGCCGGGCTCGCGCCCCTGCCCACGTGGTGGCAGCCCGCGCGCGCGCCCGAGCCGGTGCTCGAGAAGACGCCCGAGCAGATCGCGGCCGAGAAGAAGGCGAAGCGCGAGGCCGAGCGCGAACGCCAGCGCGCGCAGGACGAGGCACGGCGAGTCGAACAGGCACCGCCACGCAACGACACGCGCCCGGCCGAACCCGCCGCGGCCGCGCAACCCGCGAAGCCGCGCAGCGCGCTGTCGCTGCTGGGCCTGTGGGTCAGCATCGCGATACAGGGCACCTACGTGCTGGGCTTCCTGCTGTCGCTGCGCGATGCCTGGCTGATCGGCCTCGTGACGGGCGCGGTCTGGGTCGCCAACATCTACCAGCGCAAGGCCGGCTGGATGCGCTTCTTCATCGCGCTGATCGCCGGCTCGGGACTCTCGGCGGTGCTGCGCAAGATGCTGGCCTGACAAGGCCGGCCCCAAAAGCGAATCGCCCCGAAGGGCGATTCGCTTCTAGGACGCGGCCGATGTCGACGGCCTCGACACGGCGGCGGGCGCCGGCGCGCGCATGTCGAACAGCCGGCACTCGGTGGTGGCCTTGGCATACAGCGTACCGTCCGGCCCCACCAGGCTGGCTTCGGCCAGCGCCATGCGGCCTTCGATGCGCGTGACGGTGGCCTCGGCGCGCACGCGCCGCACGTCGAGCGTGAGGCCCTTCACGTAGCGGGTCTCGAGGCTGGCGGTGGTGTAGACCTGCCCCGGCGGCAGCGATGCGAGCACCGCGCAGCCCAGCGCCGAATCGAGGATCGAAGTCATCCAGCCGCCATGGATGGTGCCCATGGGATTGAGGTATTCGCGTTGCGGCGTGCCCTGGAACACGGCCGAGCCCGGGCGTGCCGCGATGGCATAGAAGCTCAGGTGCTTGGCGAACTCCGCATAGGGAAGCTGCCCGTTCATCATCGCGTGCATGACTTCGAGGCCGCTCTTGCCGACGAGCTGCGCGGGCCGTGCCACGCCGACACCGGGACCCGAATTAAGCAATTCGACTACCTCGCGTTCCTCGGCAAGCCACAGGTCCAGTCGTTGTTCAGGCGTCATTTGAAAAGATCTCGAAAGCGGTGCGGATCGGATCGAGAGAAGCGGCACGCGAGGGTGCGTTCTCATGCATCTTCTTGTGGCAACCAGTTTAGCAATTGCATGCTGCGAAGACGATGGTTTCGGGCGTCCGCGCCACGCATTCCTTGTCGAATCCTGAAGCCATGTGCGATAGGTGGCGCTGTCGCGCGCCGAACACAGCGCCGGCCTCGTGCCAACAACCTGCTTCACAGTTGCCGCGCATGCGACTACATTCGCAACCCTCGACAACCACGCACCACAGGAGGTACGCAATGAACAAGCCAGTCCTTGCCCCCACCACCGTCTCGGTGCCCGGCCGCTCGACCGCATTGCGCGCACGCCGCTGATGCCTTCGCCGCGCTGAGCGTCGCAGCCCCCGCGCTGCACGCGACGCCGCCCCGCCCGAGATTCGCCAAGCCCGCCGCGCGCGCCATCGCGTGCGGCGCCCGGTCTTTCGTTTCCGAATCAAGGTGCCCACACCCATGCTCGATACAGCAGCCGCGCACGCGCGGCATCGTTTCGTTTTCTCTTTCACCCTGCGCTTCGCCGCGCTCGCTTCCTTCACGAAGAAGGAGGCCGCACAGTGAAGATCCCGCCCCGACTCCAACCCCTGGTCGACGAAGGCCTGATCGACAGCGTCAGCCGCCAGCTCATGAGCGGCAAGGAGGCGATGGTCTACGTCGTGCACAGCGGCGACGAAGCCCGCTGCGCCAAGGTCTACAAGGAGGCCGACAAGCGCGCCTTCCGGCAAGCGGTGGACTACACCGAGAACCGCAAGATCCGCAACTCGCGCGAGCGCCGCGCCATCGCCAAGGGCACGCGCTTCGGCCGCCGCATGACCGAGAGCCACTGGCAGAGCGCCGAGGTCGATGCGCTGCACCGGCTGGCCGACGCGGGCGTGCGCGTGCCCGAGCCCTTCGGCTTCTGGGAGGGCGTGCTGCTGATGGAGCTCGTGACCGACGCCGAGGGCGCCGCCGCGCCGCGGCTCAACGACGTCGAGTTCACGCCCGACGATGCACGGCGCCATCACGCCACGCTGGTGCGCGAGGTGATGCGCATGCTGTGCGCGGGCATCGTGCACGGCGACCTCTCGGAGTTCAACGTGCTGCTCGGCGCCGGCGGCCCGGTGATCATCGACCTGCCGCAGGCCGTCGATGCCGCGGGCAACAACCATGCGCAGCGCATGCTGCTGCGCGACGTGGCGAACCTGCGCGAGTTCTTCGGCCGCTTCGCGCCCGAGCTGCACGAGACGCGCCATGGCGAGGAGATCTGGCATCTCTACGAGCGCGGCCTGCTGCGACCCGAGACGCAGCTCAGCGGCGCGCCGCCGCGCGACACCGGGCCGGTCGACCTCGGCGAGGTGCTGCGCGCGGTCAACGATGCGCGCGCGGAGGAAGCGCTTCGGCGCGAGCGGCTGGCGAACCGGGGCGAGCCCTGAGCCCGGCGGCGACAATCGGCGCAGCACCGCCCCCCTCCTCCACGATGTTCCAGCCCCCCGACCTCGCGCCCTCCCCGCGTCCCGCGCGCCACTTCGCCTCGGCGCTCTCGCTGGCCGCGGCCTTCGCGCTCGGCGGACCGGCGCTGGTCCATGCGGGCGTGCGGCTCGACGACGACCGCGGCAGCGTGCTCGAGCTGCCGGCGCCCGCGCGGCGCATCGTCTCGCTGATGCCCTCGCTGACCGAGACCGTCTGCGCGCTCGATGCCTGCGACCGGCTGGTGGGCATCGACCGCCATGCCAACTGGCCGGTGGCGGTGCAGCGGCTGCCGCAGGTGGGCGGCATCGACGACGCGAACATCGAGCGCATCGTCGCGCTCAAGCCCGACCTCGTGCTGCTGCGCCCGCGCAGCCGCGCCGCCGAACCGCTCGAGCGGCTCGGCATCCGCGTGCTGGCGCTCGATGCCAAGACCCATGCCGACATGCGCCGCGTGATGGAGACCGTGGCGCGCGCCACCGGCCAGCCCGGCAAGGGCGAGGCCTACTGGCGCCGGCTCGATGCCGGCCTCGACGCGGCACGCGCACGCGTGCCCGCGCTCTGGCAGGGCCGGCGCGTCTACTTCGAGGTGCATGGCGGCATGGCGGCCGCGAGCGAAAGCTCCTTCATCGGCGAGACGCTCGCGCGCCTGGGCCTCGCGAACGCAGTGCCCGGCACGCTGGGGCCGTTCCCGAAGATGAGCCCCGAGTTCGTGGTGCGCGCCGATCCCGACGTGCTGATGGTGTCGGCGCTCGGCGAGCTGTCGGCAATGGCCGCGCGGCCCGGCTGGTCGGCGATGAACGCGATCAAGCGCGGCCGCGTCTGCAGCTTCGCGTCGGCGCGCTTCGACCTGATGATGCGGCCCGGTCCGCGGCTGGACGAGGCGGCCGATGCGATCGTCGACTGCCTGGCGCGGCTCGGCGATCCGCGCTCCTGAGGACGGCGGGCCGCGCTCAGTCGGGCGCGTGGCGCACGACGAAGCCGCGCGCGGGCGCAATCCATTCGACCGCCGCATCGTCGGGCCACGCCACGGCCGCGCCCTGCGCGCTGCCCGAGAACAGCATGCGCTCCTCGACCAGCAGGAAGCGCCGTGCTGCGGCCTCGTCGCCGTCCAGCACCCGCAGCGTCGCGCCGCCGAGGTCCAGCGATTCCCCGGTCTTCGGCGCGACCGCACGTGCCTCGGGCCAGCCGGTGGCCGAAGCCTCGCCGCGCGTGGCCAGCACCCAGCGCACCGGCCCCGGCGCCGCGGCGCGCAGCGCCTCGCCCGGCACCGGATCGATCAGCGCCCAGCCTTCGTCGCCCCCCACGAAATGGCTGTGCGTTCCATCGGCGCCCGTCGCGCGCCACACGCGCGCCGACAGCCGCATCGACAGCCCCGCCTCGTGCGCATAGCGCCCGCCGCCCTGCCCGTCGGGATCGACCAGCGCCACCTCGTCGTAGGGCGCTTCGTCCACGTTCACCGGCCGCCGGCCCTCGGGACCGTCGGCCAGCCGTGGCATGTTGAGACGCACGCGCGCACGGGCGCGCGCCTGCGCGAGGCAATCGGCCACCGAGGCGAAGCCCGCGAGCTCGAGCAGCACGCGCCGCGTCACGTTCATCAACTTGAGCCCGAGTGCCGGGCTCGCGGCCTCGGCCGGCGGCAGCCAGCGGTGCTCGACGATCTCGAAGCCGTCGACCTGCACCTCCTGCCCGGGAGGCATGGCCGCGACGAAGAAGCGCGTGTCGAAGCGCCGCGGCATGCCGGGCGGCGTGAGCCAGTGGCTGAAATAGGCAAACTGGTCGACCGCCAGGCGCCAACCCTGGGCGTCGCACAGCGCGAGCAGCGCCTCGGTGCTGTCGGCCACGGCGGCGCGCATCGCGGCCAGCCGCTCCGGATCGATGCGATCGAGCGCGACCAGCGCGCCCTCGGCGTCGTTCGCGAACAGCACGCCGGCCTCCTCGAAGCATTCGCGCACCGCCGCGGCGTAGTAGTCGAGGCCGCCCGCGGGCAGCGCGAGCCGCGCGCTCGCGGCCGCGTCGTCGAGCCCGGCACAGCGCGTGTGCAGCTCGCGGTCGTGCGCGTCGACCACGCCGCCCGGGAACACGCTGGCGCCGCTGTTCTGGTCGTCGGGCTTGTCGGCCCGGCGCAGCATCAGCACCTCGAGGCCGCCGGGCCCGTCGCGCAGCAGGATCAGCGAGGCGGCGGTGCGGATGGGGCGTGGCTTGGGCGGCGTGGCGTTCATGGGAAGCGATTGTCGGTCCGCGGCCGCCGGCCTGCTGTCACCCGCGTCCACGGCTGAGCCGGGGCCCGGCCGCGCCGTCCTCGACCTGCCAGCCCTGCGCGCGCAGGTCCTCGCGCAGCCGGTCGGCCCGGGCCCAGTCGCCCGCGGCACGGGCCTCCAGCCGCTCCTGCGCCAGGGCCGCGATCGCCTCGGGCACCGCGTCGCCCTCCTCGCGCCATTCGGCCAGCCGCAGCCCCAGCACCGCCTCGAACACATCGACCGTGGCGCGCCGCGTCGCCGCCGGCAGGTCGCTGCGCACCAGCTCCCACAGCACGGCCAGGCCGCGCGGCAGGTTCAGGTCCTGCTCGACCTCGGCGCGAAAGCGCGCGACGAAGCTCGCGTCGGCCATGCCGCCCTCCGGCCAGCCCGCATAGGCGCGGCGCAGCCGGTCGAGCGCCGACTGCGCGCCCGCGATCGCGGCCTCGTTGAAGCGCAGGCTGCTGCGGTAGTGCGCGCCCAGGCACAGGTAGCGGTAGGCCAGCGGATCGATGCCGCGGTCGACCAGCGTCTGCAGCCGCACGAAGTCGCCGTCGGACTTCGACATCTTCAGGTCGTCGTCGAGCGTGAGGAAATGGCCGTGCAGCCAGAAGTTGGCGAGCCGCGTGCCGTGGCAGGCCTGGGTCTGCGCGATCTCGTTGCTGTGGTGCACGCCGATGTGGTCCTCGCCACCGCAGTGGATGTCGAACCAGGGGCCGAGGTAGCGGGCCGACATGGCCGAGCACTCGATGTGCCAGCCCGGGAAGCCGCGGCCCCAGGGGCTGTCCCATTCCATCTGCCGCTGGGCGCCGGGCGGGCTGAACTTCCAGAGCGCGAAGTCGGTGGCCTCGCGCTTGTCGCCCATCGCCACGCGCTGGCCCGCGCGCAGGCCGGCCTTGTCCAGCCGCGCGAGGTGGCCGTAGTCGTCCTGCTTCGAGGTGTCGAAGTAGATGCCGTCGGCGGTGCGGTAGGTGAAGCCCTTGCGCTCGAGCTCGGCGATGAAGGCGAGCTGCTCGGGGATGTGGTCGGTGGCGCGCGGCCATTCGGCGGGCTCGCGCAGGTTCAGCGCGCGCCAGTCGGCGCGGAAGGCGGCGGTGAAGCGCTCGGCGATGGCCCAGGCCGACTCGCCCGCGCGGCGGCTGCCCTTCTCCATCTTGTCCTCGCCCTCGTCGGCGTCCGAGACCAGGTGGCCCACGTCGGTGATGTTGACCACGTGCCGCACCTCGTGGCCGCCGAACTCCAGCACGCGGCGCAGCAGGTCCTCGAACACGTAGGTGCGCAGGTTGCCGATGTGGGCATGGTCGTAGACCGTGGGACCGCAGCAGTAGAGCCCCACCGGGCCGGGGCGCAGCGGAACGAAGGGGCGCAGGGAGCGCGACCAGGTGTCGTAAAGGACGAGGGACATGCGTGTGGACTCTCGAGGTCGTTGCAAAAAACAAAAAGGCCACCAGTCTTGCAACGGGTGGCCATGGGCATGCGGGTTCGCGTGAAGTCGCTCTAGCCGCCATCTCCCCATGGCAGAGCGCGACAGCAGGTGCCGGCGAGGTGGAGCGAAGGACGGGTGGACATGGCCGGCATCCTAGCCGCTAGGCCTGCCGCGGGTCAAACGCGGCCGCGTCGAGGTAGCGCGCGTCCCACGCCGCGGCCAGCGACTGCGCGCGATGCAGCGGCACGCGCGCGGTCTCGAAGCCGACCACGCAGGCCACGTCGGCCGACCCGGGCCGCGCGGGCGACTCGGCGCTGCGGCCATCGGTCAGCAGCCAGAGCCAGCGCCGCCGATCGGCATGGCGCTCGAGCAGCTCGTCGGCGCGCTGCACGCCCAGCGCCAATGGCGTGCCGCCACCGGCGCCGATGGGCGCGATCCAGTCGTCGTTCCAGGCGCTGGCGCGGCGCGGCGGCAGCCGCAGCTCGACCACCGAGCCCGCGAAGCACAGCAGCGCGACATGGTCGCGGCGGCAGTAGGCCTCGTCCATCAGCGCGAGCAGCAGGCCCTTGGCACGCGCGAGGCTGCCGTCTTTACGCATCGAGGCCGAGGCATCGAGCAGGAAGCAGTGCAGCGCGCCCTCGCGCGTCTCGCGCGGGCGGCGGCGCAGGTGCTCGCGGCGCAGCGGGCCGGCGCCGCGCGCGGCGAGCGTGCGCGGCCAGTCCAGCGCCGCGTCGGCGGCGGCGATGCCATGCCAGGCTTCGCGGCCCGGCCCCGATGACGCCTGCCTCCGGTCACCCTGGCGCGCGCCAGCGGGTGCGGTGTTCCGGAGGCTCAGGCTTTTTTTGCGAGCGAGGTGGCCGGGATCAGCGGGCGCAGCGGCTTGACGCGCGCGACGCCGACGGGCTCGGGGGGCAGCGCGCCCCAGTCGCCGTCGCCGTCGCCGTCGCCGGCATCGGCACCATCATCGATGGCGCTCTCGCCCTCGGCGGCCGAGGGCGGTGGCGCGCTCGACGACTGCGCGGACGGCGCCGCCTCCACGCCCGGCTTGCGCCGGTGCAGCAGCACGGCCTCGGCCACGCGCCGCACATGCTGCTCGCCGATCGCCTGCGCTCCTTCGAGCGCGGCCAGCGCGCGCGCCGCGCGCAGCATCACGAGGTCGGCGCGCAGGCCATCGACCTGCGCGGCGATGCACAGCGCGCCCACGGCCTCGTGCACCGCATCGCCATACGGCAGCGCGTCGGCATCGGCCAGCGTCGCGCGGGCGCGCCGCAGCGACGCGGCGAGCTCGGCCTCGGCCGCCGCATGCCGCGCGCGAAAGCCCTCGGGATCGCTGTCGAAGGCCAGCCGCGCGCGCACCACGGCCTGGCGCTCGGCCCGGTCCTCGAGGTTGCGCAGCCGCACGCACAGGCCGAAGCGGTCGAGCAGTTGCGGGCGCAGGCTGCCCTCCTCCGGGTTCATGGTGCCCACGAGCACGAAGCGCGCGGCATGGCGGTGCGAGATGCCGTCGCGCTCGACCGCGTTGACGCCGCTGGCGGCCGCGTCGAGCAGCGAATCGATCAGCGCATCGGGCAGCAGGTTGATCTCGTCGACATAGAGCACGCCGCCATGGGCGCGCGCGAGCAGGCCCGGCGCGAACTTCAGCGCATGGCCGGCCAGCGCCTGGCCGAGATCGAGCGTGCCCACCAGGTGCTCGAGGCTGGCGCCCAGCGGCAGGGTGACGAAGGGCGCGCCGGGCAGCAGTTCGGCCAGCGCGCGCGCGGCCGTGGTCTTGGCCGTGCCGCGCGGGCCCTCGATCAGCACGCCGCCGAGCGCGGGATCGGCCGCCGCCAGCAGCAGCGCCTCGCGCAGCAGCGGCTGGCCGGCGATGGCGGAAAAGGGGAACGACGCCGGCAGCGGCGCGGCTTGGGTGGTCATCGCGTGTGTCCTTCCATCCGCTGCTCGTGCGCGAGCAGCAGGTTCTCGATGCGTTCTCGGTAGTCGCCGGGCGACTGCCAGAGGCCGCGCTGCATGGCCTCGAGCAGGCAGCTCAGCATGTCGTGCAGCGCGCGTGGATTGTGTGTGTCGACGAAATCGCGGTTGTCGTCGTCGAGCACGTAGGCGTCGGCCACCATCGCGTACTGGTGGTCGCCGACCACGCGCGCGGTGGCGTCGAAGCCGAACAGGTAGTCGACCGTGGCCGCCATCTCGAAGGCGCCCTTGTAGCCATGGCGGCGCGCGCCCGCGATCCACTTGGGATTGACCACGCGCGCGCGCACCACGCGGCCGATCTCCTCCTTGAGCGTGCGCACGCGCGGCGCCTGCGGATTGCCATGGTCGCCGTGGTACATGGCCGGCTGGCGCCCGCTCAGGTGGCGCACGGCGGCGGCCATGCCGCCCTGGAACTGGTAGTAGTCGTTGGAGTCGAGCAGGTCGTGCTCGCGGCTGTCCTGGTTCTGCAGCACCACGTTCATTTCGCCGAGGCGCCGCACCAGCGCCTCGGTGGCGGGCACGCCCTCGCTGTCCTGCCCGTAGGCATGGGCGCTGCCGCCGACATAGGCGCCGGCGAGGTCGTCGTCGCTCTGCCAGTCGCCGCTGTCGAACAGCGGCTGCAGGCCCGAGCCGTAATGGCCCGGCGCCGAACCGAACACGCGCCAGCCGGCCTGGGTGCGCGCGGCCTCGGCCGGCAGGCCGCCGGCCTCGAGCGCCGCGGCTTCGCGCAGGATGCGCGCGCGGATCGGGTTGCGTTCGGCATCCTCGTCCTCCTGCGCGGCCACGGCCTGCACGGCCGCGTCGAACATCTGCACCGCGGCCGGAAAGGCATCGCGGAAGAAGCCCGAGATGCGCAGCGTGACGTCGATGCGCGGACGCCCGAGGCCGACCGTGGGCAGCACCTCGAAGTCGACCACGCGCTGGCTGCCCGCGGCCCACTTCGGCCGCACGCCGATCAGCGCGAAGGCCTGCGCGAGGTCGTCGCCGCCGGTGCGCATGGTGGCCGTGCCCCAGACCGACAGGCCGATGCCCGCGGGATAGTCGCCATGCTCCTGCAGGTGGCGCTCGACCAGCTGGGCGGCCGACTTGAGGCCCAGCATCCAGGCGGTGGGCGTGGGAATGGCGCGCGTGTCGACCGCGTAGAAGTTGCGCCCGGTGGGCAGCACGTCGGGCCGGCCGCGCGAGGGCGAGCCGCTGGGCCCGGGCGGCACGAAGCGGCCCCGCAGCGCGCGCGACAGCTGCAGCAGCTCCTGCGCGCCGCAGGCATCAAGCGCGGGCGCGAGCTGCTCGGCGATGCGCCCCAGCACGGCGGCGGCGCGCGGCATGCCGGCCGGGCATTCGCCCGCTTCGACGAGCCGCGTCGCCAGCAGCTCGAGCCGCTCGCGCGTGTCGCCCTGGTGGCGCCAGGGGTCGGCGCTCACCGCCTGCAGCAGCGCGGGCCGCGCGCCCTGCCAGGGTTTTGCGGGCTCGATGTCGAGCGGATCGAAGTGCTCGCCGGGCAGCAGGTCGTGCGACAGCGCACCAAGCAACCCCGCATCGGCGCCGCTGCCATCGCCCGCCGGATAGCGCGCCAGCGCCAGCAGCGTGTCGCGCCGCAGCCGGCCCTCGGGCGAGGCGCCAAACACATGCAGGCCGTCGCGGATCTGGGTTTCCTTGAGCTCGCAGAGGTAGGCATCGACGCGCGCGAGCACGGCGTCGTCCTCGGCGCCCGCCGCGTCGAGCTCGTCGACCAGGTGCTGGGCGCGCACGGCCGCGAGGATCTGGGCGCGCAGCACGCGCGCGCGGCGCGCGTCGACCAGCAGCGCGTCGTAGTACTCGTCGACCTGGCGCTCGAGGTCCTGCATCGGGCCGTGGTTCTCGGCGCGCGTGAGCGGCGGCATCAGGTGGTCCACGATCACGGCCTGGGTGCGGCGCTTGGCCTGCGCGCCCTCGCCCGGGTCGTTGACGATGAAGGGATAGACGTTGGGCAGCGGCCCGAGCACCGCGTCGGGCCAGCAGGCCTGCGTCAGCGCGATGCTCTTGCCCGGCAGCCATTCGAGGTTGCCGTGCTTGCCGACATGCACCACCGCGTCGATGCCGAACACGTCGCGCAGCCAGAAATAGAAGGCCAGGTAGCCGTGCGGCGGCACGGCCTCGGCGTCGTGGTAGCTCGCATAGTCCTGCGAGCCCGAGAGGTTCAGCGCGCGCGCGGGCTGGATGCCGACGAAGACCCGGCCCAGCCGCAGGCCCGCGATCATGAAGCGGCCCTGGCGCAGCATCGGATCCTGCTCGGGCGGGCCCCAGCGTTCGTCGATGGCCGCGGCCATGCCTTCTGGCAGCGCGGCCAGGCGCGCGCGGTAGTCGGCCAGCGCGTAGCTCTGCCAGGCGGGCCGCGCGGGCCATTCGCGCGGGTCGTTGGCGATGCCCTGCTGCAGGGTCTGCATCAGGCTGTCGCCATCGGCCGGCAACGCCTTCGGATCGCCGAGCGCATAGCCTTCGGCGCGCAGCGTTCCGAGGATCGCGATCACTGAGGCCGGCGTGTCGAGCCCCACGCCGCTGCCGATGCGACCTTCGCTGCCCGGGTAGTTGGCGAGCACCAGTGCGAGCCGCTTGTCGGCCGCCGGCAGGCTGCGCAGGCGGCACCAGCGGCGCGCGAGCTCGGCCACGAAGGCGACGCGGTCGGGCTCGGCGCGGTAGCCCACCACCTCGGTCTGCGTCAGCTCGCAGCGATGCAGCAGGCCCTTGAAGCTCACGGCGCGCGTCACGATGCGGCCGTCCATCTCGGGCAGCGCGACCTGCATCGCGATGTCGCGCGGCCGCAGGCCCTGGCCGTAGTCCAGCCAGTCCTCGCGGTTGCCGCCGCTCACGATCACCTGCAGCACGGGCGCGTCGCCGGCCAGCGCCGGCTCGCCGCCCTCGCCGCCGTCGTGCCCCAGCGCCGCGAAGGCGGTGGTGTTGAGCACCAGCTGCACCGCGTGCGTGGCGCAGAGTTCGCGCAGCGCCGACAGGCACAGCGGGTCCTTGAGCGAATCGAGCGCCAGCGGCAGCGGGTTCAGTCCCTCGGCCGACAGCGCCTCGGCCAGCGCGTCGAAGGCGGCCGTGTTGCCCGACAGCAGGTGCGAGCGGTAGAACACCAGCGCCACCACCGGCGCGCCGGGCCGCCAGCGCGCGCGCAGGTCGTCGATGCCGGGCACGGCCGAGGTGGCGGGCAGCCCCGGCACGTGCAGCGCCACCTGCGGCAGGCTGCGCGGCGGCAGCGGCTCGTCGCCATGGCGCAGGCCATGGAAGGCCACCGCGCGCAGGAACTGCAGCGCATTGGCCGGGCCGCCCGCGCGCAGGTACTGCCACAGCCGGTGGCAGACGGCGCGCGGCGCGGTGCTGCGCGCGAGCAGGTCCTCGTCCTCCTGCAGGTCGCCCGAGAAGATCGCGAGCTGCTGGCCGTGCCGGCGCGCGAGCTGCTCGAGCTGCTGCAGGCCGTAGGGCCAGGCCGAGGCCGCGCCCAGGTGGTCGACCACCACCACGCGCGCATGCCGCAGCACCTCGTCGGCATAGAGGTCGAACGAGGCCGGCTGGCGCAGGTACATGAGGTTGGCCAGCCGCAGCGAGGGATAGCCGGGATCGCTGGCCGCGAGCGCGCCGCGCGCGGCCGACAGCAGGGCCAGCGTGGTGTCGGCCGAGCTGAGCACCACGATCTCGCCCGGCGTCTGGTCGAGCCGGGTGACGACGCCCGGGTCGTCCTCGACGAAGCGTCCGGGCTGGGTGCTCAGCAGGTGCATGAAGCGAGCGCGCTCAGGCCGGCAGCGCCGCGCCCTCGAGCACCTCGCGCAGCGCGGCCTCGTCCAGGTCCTCGCCGATGAAGACCAGTTGCGTGCGCGGTGCCTCGCCGTCGCGCCAGCGGCGATCGAAGTGGTGGTCGAAGCGCCGGCCCACGCCCTGCACCAGCAGGCGCATCGGCTTGCCCGGCACGGCGACGAAGCCCTTGACGCGGTAGATGGTGTGGCGCTCGACCAGCGCGGCCAGCGCGGCCAGCAGCCGCTCGCGGTCCATCGCGGGCAGGTCGATCACCAGCGAGTCGAACTCGTCGTGGTCGTGGTCTTCCTCGTGGTCGTGGTGGCTCTCGCGCAGGTGGATGGTGGTCTCGGCCGCGCGGCCCTGGCCCAGCAGCAGCGCGAGCGGCAGCTTGCCCTCGGTGGCCGTCACGATCTTGACCTCGGGCGGCAGTTCCTCGCGCACCAGCGCCTCGACGCGCGCGCGCGCGGCCTCGTCGAGCAGGTCGGCCTTGTTGAGCACCACCAGGTCGGCGGCCGAGAGCTGGTCCTCGAACAGCTCGTGCAGCGGCGACTCGTGGTCGAGGTTGGGGTCGGAGCGGCGCTGCGCATCGACCGCCACCGGGTTCTCGGCGAACTGGCCCGCCGCGGCGGCCGGGCCGTCGACCACGGTCACGACCGAGTCGACGGTGAAGACGTTGGCGATGTCGGGCCACTGGAAGGCCTGCACCAGCGGCTTGGGCAGGGCCAGGCCCGAGGTCTCGATCAGCACGGCATCGAGCTGGTCGCGGCGCTCGGCGAGCTGCAGCATCACGGGCAGGAATTCCTCCTGCACGGTGCAGCAGACGCAGCCGTTGGCGAGTTCGTAGAGCGCGCCCTCGCGCTCGTTGCCCTCGTCGTCGCAGCCGATGCCGCAACCGCGCAGGATCTCGCCGTCGATGCCGAGCTCGCCGAACTCGTTGACGATCACCGCGATGCGGCGGCCCTCGGCATTGCCGAGGATGTGGCGCATCAAGGTGGTCTTGCCGCTGCCGAGGAAGCCCGTGACGATGGTGACGGGGATTTTTGCGTTGCTGGTGGTCATGGAGGGTTCCGAAGTTCTTTCAGGCGCCGGTGTAGAGGCGACGTTCGACGAAGGCCGAGCCCTGCAGCCGGCGCCAGGCCTTGGCACCGGCGAGCACGCCGAGGTCGACCAGCGGCTCGACCAGCACCACCGTCATGTAGGCGGCGCCGAAGCTGGCGATCTCGCCGAGGTTCGCGAGCCCGGTGCCGCGGCCGTAGAGCGCCCAGAAGCCGACCCACACCACGATGCCGCCCTGGTAGGCGACCGACAGCTTGAAGGCCTCGCGGTAGCCGATGTCCACATAGGCCAGCTTCTCGGGAATGATGCGACGCGCGAGCACGGCGGTGGCGAACAGCGGCACCAGCAGGGTCGTGACGTTCATGCCGTACTGCGGCAGGTCCTGCGGCTCGAAGAACAGGCTCTGCACCAGCAGCCCGCCCGCCAGGCCGATGGCCGCGGGCGCGAGCCCGAACACCAGCAGCAAGGTGGTGCCGAGGATCAGGTGCACCTCCGACACGCCCACCGGGTGGTGCGGCAGCACCTCGAAGAAGCAGAACACCAGCGCCACGGCGATCGCCGAGCGCAATGCCAGGGCGGCCAGGCCGTCCTTCAGCAGGGTGTCGAAAGCCACCTTGCCCGTGCAGGCGAGCGCCGCGGCGCCGGTGGCATAGCTGAGAAAGATCTTGGTCGTGTCGACGAGACCGGGTTCGATGTGCATGGAACAGCTCCTGGAGGGCACCGCAGTGCGAAAGTGGATTGGATCATGGACGCGCGAGCGCCACGGTGGGAGAACGCGAGCGCGGCCGCAGCCGGCGCCAGCCGATCACCACGCCGCTGGCCGAGGCCACGGCGCCGACGATCGACAGCAGCCACACCACCAGGTCCCAGGCCGGCCGGTACTGGATCAGCCAGGGGAAGTCCAGGCTGTGGGCGGCATTGAAGAGCCAGCGCCGCAGCCGCGCATTGCGGTCGCTGCTGCCGGCCAGCTGGCCGTTGGCCGGGTCGATGTAGAGCCGGGTGCGCGCGGGATCGTCGAACTCGAGGCGCCAGACCGGCAGCACGCGCTCGCGGTGGTGGCCGTACCAGTGGAAGTCGTAGGCGGTCTGCAGCACGGCCTCGCTGAGCGTCGCGCCGGGGCGCAGCCGGGCGGCCGCGCGCACGATGTCCTCGCGCGCGATCGAAGCCGGCGCGCCGCTCGCGGCATCGAGCACGCGCACGCGTGCCTGCGCATCGCGCAGCTGCAGCAGCGGCCGGCCGTCGAACCATTGCAGCAGTGCCTCGCGCGGTGCAGCGGCGCCCTCGCCCGCCGGCGGCATGGCGGGCGGCCACGGAAAGGTCGATATCTCGCCGCCGGTGTAGCGCGCCACCGCGGCCGCGTCGACCGGGTTGCGCTCGAACCAGCGGTTCGGGTTCATCGAGAGCCAGCCGCTCACGATCCAGGTCAGCACGAAGAAGCCGCCGACCAGGCCCGCGATGTGGTGCCAGGCCATCCAGCCGGTGTAGGGCGTGACGGACCCGTTGCGAAAGCGCCGGCGCAGCCGGATGCGCAGGATGCCGATCACGATGCCGGTTACGGCCGAGACGATGCAGGCGGCAGAGAGCCACACCACCACGTCGTGCCACAGCGGCGGATCGGCGCGCAGCGGCGTGAAGTAGATCCAGTGCGGCACCGAGCCGAGCCAGTTCCAGAAGCGCTCGGAGCGCGTGGTGTCGCGCACCACCTCGCCGGTGCGCGCCGACACGTAGAGCTCGGTGTCCGCCGCGTCGTTGAGTTCGATGCGGTGCAGCGGGCGCAGCGGGTTGAGGCCCTGCGGCACGGTCCACTGGTCGCGCTCGAGCGTCTCGGCCCAGCGCGCGCCGGGCTGGCCCGAGAAGTCGCGCGCCACGGCCTCGGCCTGCGCGGCGTCGGTGCCGGCCAGCAGCCGGCCGTCGCGCGCCGACACCGCATGGCGGCCGCCGCGCGCATCGACGATGCGCCACACCGGCTGCGGCTGCGCGCCGCCCTGCATCTCGAGCGCGACGCGGCGCGGCGGCTGCTGGCGCGCTGCTTCGGGCAGGGCCTCGAGCGCGGCCACGGGCGAGACCCGGGCCTGGCCGACGTCGAGCGCGCGCAGGCCCGCGAGCCGCTCGCCCTCGGTGAGCGTGGGATAGCCCACGTACATCATCACCACGCCCGAGACGAACCACATGACGAACAGCAGGCAGCCGCCGATGCCGAGCCAGCGGTGGGTCCAGTAGAGCCAGTGGCGCGCGAGCGGCCACGCGCGCTGCCAGGCAGTGCGGCGATCGGCGCGGGCGCGGCGCGCGGCGTGCGTCATCTCAGAAGTTCACCAGCGCCGACAGCTCGAAGGAGCGCGGACGGCCCAGCAGCCACTGGTTGCCGCTGTTCGAGAACGACAGCGGATAGCGGCGGTCGCCGAGGTTGTAGCCGCGCAGCGCGAGCTTGAGCGACTTGTTGGCCTGCCAGCTCACCGAGGCGTCGGCCACGGTGTAGGAGCCGATCTTGCGCGAGTTGGCCGCGTCGACCTGGCGCGAGCCGACGTAGCGCAGGCCGAACTCGGCCTCCCACTGCGGCAGGAAATGCCAGTGCAGGAACAGGTTGGCCGCTGCCTCGGGCACGCCGAACGGCGTGTTGCCGGCGCGCGAGACCAGTCGGCCGCTCACGGCCTCGTTGAAGTCGTCGTAGCGCGCGCGCAGCCTGGCCGCATTGGCCCCTAGCCGCAGCGTCGGGGTCAGAGCGAGGTCGAGCGTGGCCTCGATGCCCTCGGACGACTGCTTGCCGACCTGCTGCGAGACGCTGGGGTTGTTCTGGTCGCGCGACAGCAGCTTCTTCTTCTCGATGCGGTAGGCCGCCACGGTCCAGGCGCCGCGGTTATCGGCCAGCTGACGCTTGTAGCCGACCTCGACCTGGTTGCCGGTGCTGAGGTCGAACGGCGCCTGCGTGGTCGAGGTGCTGATCAGCGAGGTCAGCGGATCGGCCGCGTGCGCCAGCTGCGCATAGAAGGACTGCGAGGCATCGGGCGCATACACCGCGCCGATGCGGCCGGTGGCGTACTCGAAGGTCTTCGTGAGGCTGTTGGCCGCGTTGGCCAGGTCGGTGCGCGCCACCTTGGCATGGTCCCAGCGCAGGCTGGCGACCAGCGACCAGCGCTCATTGAAGGCCAGCTTGTCCTCGGCGAACACGGCATAGGTGCTGGTGCGGGTCCGGTAGCGCGGCAGGTAGGGCGACGGCGACTGGTAGTAGCCGGGCAGGAAGACGAAGGGGTCGACCACCGAGCGGCCGCCGTAGGGCGAGTCGCTCGAGTTCAGGAAGTCGATGCGGTTCACGTCGAAGCCCACCAGCACCTGGTTCTTCATGCCGAACAGTTCGTGCCGGAAGGTGGCGTCGGTGCGGTTGCCGACCTGCTCCTGGTCGTGGCCGATCTCGAGGTAGTCGCCGCGCGTCACGCGGCGCGTGGCGGCATTGAAGGTGTAGGTCTCGCTGTTGCGCCAGTGGCGCTGGCTCGCGAGCCGGTAGAGCTGGTTGTGCACGGTGACGGCATCGCTGGGCGTCCAGAGCGCGTCGAGGCGGGTCCACTTGTCGTCGTACTTGAGCTCGGCGTCGTCGACGTTGTAGTTCTGGCGCAGGGTCCGGCCGTCGAGGCGCCCGTCGATCAGCGACACGCCCTGGTAGCGTTGCGGCGACTGGCGGCCCTCGTCGTGCGACAGGGTGAACTGCAGCTCGGGCGAGACGTCCAGCCGCAGCGCACCACCGACGGCCAGGCTCTCGCCCTCGCCGCGCGCCATGAAGCCGTGGGTGGCGCGGTGGCTGATGTCGAAGCGGTACGAAAGCTTGTCGTTGATCGCGCCGCCGCTGCCGAAGGCGGCCTGGCGCGTGGCGTCGGAGCCGTAGCTCAGCAGCGCCTCGTTGTGGATCGGTCCGCGCGTGGGCTTCCTGGGCACCACGTTGATCGCGCCGCCGATCGCGCCTTCGCCATACATGACCGAGGCCGCGCCGCGCAGCACCTCGATGCGGTCGACCGACCAGGTGTCGAACGGGAAGGTGACGGTGCCCGCGCCCGCGAACAGCCGCGTGCCGTCGAACAGCTGCATCACCGAGCCATGGCCCGAGAAGCCGCGTGCGGCCATCGAGGTGCTGCCGTTGCCCGGCGAGGGCGCGCCGGTGATGCCGGTGGCGCGGGTGGCGGCCTCGATGACGGAGACGTCGCCGCGCGCGCGGATGGTCTCGCCGGTCAGCACCTCGATGCTGGCGGGCGTCTCGAGCGGCGTGAGGCCGAGGCGGCTGCCGGTCTGCGTGGGCTCGGCGAGCGACAACGCGGTCTGGGCGCCGGCCTCGACCTGCACCGGCGGCAGGCTGGTGGCGGCCTGCTGCGCGAAGCCGCTGCCGGCCCCGAAGGCCAGGCCGATGGCGGCGGACATGCCGCCGAGGCGGCGGGTGGCCGGGCGACCCCGGTGGCGGTGCGGGCGACGGCCGGCCGCGCCCCTGCGATCGCCTGGCGGCGATGCGTGATCCATGTGACTTCTCCTCCGACCCGCGTCCCCGCAGGTGCTCTGACCGAACGTGGACGCGGCGGGAGGTCGATCGATGGCCGGGACCGGCGGCGGGTAAAGCGAGCACTTCGCCGGCCGGCGGCCCGGACACGCACTCCCGCAGCGTCCGAGGCGGTGACGAAGGCCGGTATCCGGGCTCGCGGAGCGCAGCGGCGCGCAGTCGATACTGCAGCGCCGTTGCGGAAGCCCTCGCCTTCCCACGCCTTGGGGGCGCAGTGGCTGCCGATGCCCTGGGGGCATGGCGTAAGGACGTCCAGATCCGCTGACCGTTGCGGGGGCAGCGCAGGAATGGAGGCGTCGATCCGTGAACCGACGCGTCGCACCTGCTTCCCGTTTAACCCCGTGGCCATGGCATGCATGGCTGGCGGGGCACCTTCGAACCGTGGTGCCGGTGCGTCCTTCCTTCCTCGGAAGAATGGCCGCACCGAACGGCGGGAATTATAGGGAGCGGGTGCGCGCGGGCTCGTCGGGCGTGCGGGTGTCCTGCGGCCGGCCGGGGCCTTCGGTGCCGAACAGCCGGCGCAGCACGCTGACGCCGGCCACCAGCGCGTTCGAATAGCTGGTGTGCGGCTCGATGGCCGCTTCGAGCGGCAGGTAGGAATGCACCGCGCCCTCGCCCGCGGCATCGTCGACCGCCTCCATCAGCACCCAGTAGAACTCGCCGGGCTCCAGCTCGTGGACGGTCAGCGCGAGGTTGCGGGGCGACGGCGACAGGGTGGCGGGGATGGTGTTCACGCGAAGCTCTGGAAGGTGGGCGTTGGCGATGATGGGGGCGCGCCGCCGGGATCGTGGACACGCCCTGTCACAACGCGCGTGTACTCGATCACGTTCACCGCCGGCGAAAACCCTGTGGGCCTCCTGCGACGGGCGTTGGCGCCCACCGTTCCCAGCTCCCGGGCTTCTCCTACATGCGAGCGCCGGTGCGCGGCCTAGTTTCGAAGCGGATCAGCAGCCAGCCAAGACACACAGGAGGCCCCCCAATGAAGCAGTTCAGCCTGGAATCGCGGATGACATCGAGCATCGGCGGCGCGTTCTATCCCACCGGCTACTCGATGGTGATGTTCCCGAGCGCGGAGGACGCCGACCGGATCGGCCGCCAGCTCATCGAACAGGGCACGAGCGGCGACGACGTCTACCTGCTGCCGCCCGCCACCGTGCTGGCCGAGATCACCCCGACCGTGAAGGAGGCCGACAACCCCCTGCCCTCGGCCGGCACCGACGGCGCGACCGTTCGCGCCTACACCAAGCTCGCGCGCGAGGGCCACACGGCGCTGCTGGTACGCACCGAGGAACAGGAAGACGCCGAACGCCTGATGGACGTGGTGCGCACGGTGCCGTACTCGATCGCCCAGCGCTATCGCATGCTGGTGATCGAGGACCTCTAGAAAAAGCGCTCAGGCCGGCGCGCCCGGCACGGTGGGCGCGCCGTTGGCGCCATGCGCCGCGGGCGGCGCCACGGCGCGGCGCACCGCGTCGCGCGCCATCGCCTGGGCCAGCTCGTGCTCGCCGAGGAAGACATTGGCCGAGACCTCGCGCGTGAGCAGCTCCGCTTCCGCCTCGTTGTGGCTGCGGATCACCGTCTCGATCGTGGGATTGAGGGTGCGCGCGGTCTCGATCATCTGCCGCACGTTGAGCGCGGCCGGCGTGGCCACCACCAGCACGCGGGCACGCGCGATGTGGGCCTGGATCAGCACGGCGGGATCGGCCGCGTCGCCATAGACGGCGGCACCGCCCTCCTCGCGCAGCTTCTCGACCAGCTCGCGGTTCTGTTCGGCCACGACGTAGGGGATGTCGTGCGCCTTGAGCTCGGCCGCGATGCGGCGCCCGACCCGGCCGTAGCCCACCAGCACGACCTGGCGCGAGAGGTAGCGCGCCTCGGTGCTCATCGGCAGCTCGGCCAGCGGGTCGTCGCGCGCCTCGAGGCGGCGCGCGAACGAGGAATGGGCATGCAGCCATTTCTGCAGCGGCGCGATCAGGCTGAACCACAGCGGGTTGGTGGCGATGGAGATCAGGGCGCCGGCCAGGATCAGGCTCTGCCCCTCGGTGGGCATGAGGCCGAGCGAGACGCCCAGGCCGACCAGGATGAACGAGAACTCGCCGATCTGCGCCAGGCTGGCGCTGACGGTGAGCGCGGTGGCCAGCGGATAGCGCAGCACCAGCACGAGGCCGCAGGCGGCGAGCGACTTGCCCAGCACGATGACCAGCACGACGGCCAGCACCTGCAGCGGGCGCTCGAGCAGCACGGAGGGATCGAACAGCATGCCGACCGAGACGAAGAACAGCACGGCGAAGGCGTCGCGCAGCGGCAGCGATTCCTGGGCGGCGCGGTGGCTGAACTGCGACTCGCGCATGACCATGCCGGCGAAGAAGGCGCCGAGCGCGAAGGAGACGCCGAACAGCGCCGCCGAGGCGAAGGCGATGCTGACGGCGGCGGCCACCACGCACAGGGTGAAGAGCTCGCGCGAGCCGGTGCGCGCGACCTGCCACAGGATCCAGGGGAAGACGCGGCGGCCGACGATCAGCATGAGGGCGACGAAGCCGCCGACCTGCAGCAGGGTGAGACCCAGGGTCTGCCACAGCGGCGAGGCGTCGGTGCCGGCGGCGCGGCCGCCGAGGGTCTCGGCGAGCGGGGGCAGCAGCACGAGCACCAGCACCATGGCGAGGTCTTCCACCACCAGCCAGCCGACGGCGATGCGGCCGGTGAAGGAGTCGAGGATGCCCAGGCTCTCGAGCGCGCGCAGCAGCACGACCGTGCTGGCGACCGAGAGCGCCAGGCCGAACACCAGCGCGGCGCCGAGGTTCCAGCCCCACCACAGCGCGAGCGCGCCGCCGAGCAGCGTGGCCACGCTGATCTGCAGCAGCGCGCCAGGCAGCGCGATCTTGCGCACGGCCAGCAGGTCGTCGAGCGAGAAATGCAGCCCCACACCGAACATCAGCAGCATCACGCCGATCTCGGCCAGTTGCGCGGCGATGCCGGCATCGGCCACGAAGCCGGGCGTGAAGGGACCGATGATGACGCCGGCCAGCAGGTAGCCGACGAGAGCCGGCAGGCGCAGGCGCGCGGCGAGGAAGCCGAGCACCAGGGCCAGGCCGAGGCCGGCGGCGATGGTGTTGATGAGTGAGACGCTGTGGGGCATCGGCCGATTTTGCAGGAACGTGGGGGGATCGTTCATTACACGTATGCAAGACGGTTGCATTTCCCGGGGCTTGTCCGTTCGGGCCGGACATGAAAAAACCCGCCGAAGCGGGTTTCCTTTCCGAGCGCAGCCGCGGCTCAGTGCATGTGCAGGCCGCCGTTGACCGAGAAGTCGGCACCGGTCGAGTAGCCGCCCTCGTCGGTGGCCAGCCACGCGATGATGGACGCGATCTCGCTCGGCTCGCCCAGGCGCTTGACCGGGATCGTGGCGACGATCTTGTCGAGCACTTCCTGGCGGATGGCCTTGACCATGTCGGTGCCGATGTAGCCGGGGCTCACGGTGTTGACCGTCACGCCCTTGCCCGCGAGCTCCTGGGCCAGCGCCATCGTGAAGCCGTGCATGCCGGCCTTGGCCGCCGAGTAGTTGGTCTGGCCCGCCTGGCCCTTGGCGCCGTTGACCGAGCTGATGTTGATGATGCGGCCCCAGCCCTTTTCGACCATGTCGCCCACCACCTGCTTGGTGACGTTGAACATGCTGTTGAGGTTGGTCTCGATGACCGCGCTCCAGTCCTCGGGCGTCATCTTGAGGAACATGCGGTCGCGCGTGATGCCGGCGTTGTTGACCAGCACGTCGATGGCGCCATGCGCCGCCTTCGCGGCCGAGAAGGCCTCGACCGTGGACTGCCAGTCGCCGACGTTGCCGACCGAGGCGTGGAACTCGAAACCCAGGGCTTTCTGTTCGGCCAGCCACTTCGAATAGTCGCGGGTGGGACCGCAACCGGCGACGACGCGGAAACCGTCCTTGTAGAGACGCTGGCAGATGGCTGTTCCGATGCCACCCATGCCTCCAGTGACATATGCAACTTTCTTGCTCATGAGAAATTCCTTGTGTGTACTTGTCGAAAGCCTTGAACGGCCGCCTTCACTCTAGCGAGTTTCGGACCACCCCCCGTCTCGGGAAAAACACTGACCTGGGGTGTTTATCGGGTGTCACGATGTATTCGCGCAGCGGCGTTCCATCATTCTCCATGCGGGGCGCATACGCTCTTGCGTTCGCTTCGTTTCGAAGGAGTTCCAAAGTATGACTGCGAGTGTCAGCGTAAGTCCCAAGGCGGCAAACCCTGAGCCGCTCGGCGCGATCGCCGAGCGCGTCGGCGCGCTGCTGCGCGAGCGCGGCCAGACGGTGGCGGTGGTCGAGTCCTCGGCCGGTGGACTGGTGTCGGCCGCGCTGCTCGCGATCCCCGGTGCCTCGGCCTACTTCCGTGGCGGCGCCGTGGTCTATTCGCGGCGCGCGGGCCGCGCGCTGCTCGGGCTCACGGCCGAGGACATGACCGGCCTGCGCGGCGAGACCGAGCCCTATGCATTGCTGGTGGCCGGCCGCGTGCGCGATAACCACCATTCGGGCTGGGGCATCGCCGAGAGCGGCGCGGCCGGTCCCTCGGGCAGCCCCTATGGTGATCCGCCGGGGCGGGTGTGCCTCGCGGTGGTCGGTGGGCCGGACGCGGTGTCCCAAAGCCGCACCATCGAGACCGGCGGCAACGACCGGCCCGCGAACATGGACCTGTTCGCGCGCCACCTGCTCGCGCTGTTCGAGCAGGTGCTGCGCGCGGGCTGACTACCTCATGCCTTAGTCGGCCTGCACGCCTGCCGCCTTGATCACCTTGCCCCACTTGTCGATCTCGGCCACCAGATGGGTGCGCAGGCCCTCGGGCGTCTGCTTGTCGAGCGGCACGATCTCCGAGCTCAGCTCGGCCAGCCGCTGCTTCACCATGTCGTCCTGCAGGGCGGCGCGCAAGGCGACGTTGAGCTTCTCGAGCACCGCCGGCGGCGTGCCCTTGGGCGCGTAGATACCGTGCCAGACCTTCACGTCGAAGCCCTTGAGGCCCTGCTCGTCGAGCGTGGGCAGGTTGGGCATGCTCGACAGCCGCTTGGGCGTGGTCACGCCGAACACCTTCACGCGCGTGCCGTCCTTGATCACCGGCGCGGTCTGCGTGGTCTGGTCGCACAGCAGGTCGACCTGCCCGCCCATCAGGTCGTTGAGCGCGGGGCCGGCGCCCTTGTAGGGCACGGTCGTGAGCTGCACGCCGATCTGGTGCGCGAACAGCATGCCGCACAGCTGCGAGACCGCACCGACGCCGGCATTGGCGAGCGAGACCTTGTCGCGGTTGGCCTTCACGTAGGTCAGCAGCTCCTGGAAGTTGTTCGCCGGGAAGTCCTTGCGCGACAGCAGGGTCATCGGCACGTCCATCACCTGGCCGATGTACTCGAAGTCCTTGAGCGGGTCGTAGTTGAGCTTCTTGTAGAGCGCGGGCGCGGTCGCCATGCCCATGTGGTGGATCAGGATGGTGTTGCCGTTGGGCGCGGCCTTGGCCACGCGCGTCGGCGCGATGGTGCCGCCCGCGCCCACGGTGTTCTCGACCACCACCGTCTGGCCCAGCGACTTGCCCATGGGCACCGCGAGCATGCGCGCCACCACGTCGGTCGGGCCGCCGGCCGAGTACGGCACCACCATCACGATCGGCTTGTCGGGCCAGGCGCCCTGGGCCGAGGCGCTCCAGGGCGCGGCCACGAGGCCGATGGCCAGGGCGGCGGCCGCGGCGAGGCGCAGGGGGCGGCGCTGGCGCGCGGGGTTCGATGCATTCATGTCTCTTGTCTCCTTCTTCTTGCCTTGGGTTGATGAACGAATGAATGTCCTGGGAAGGCTCAGTGCGGCGGCGCCTGCGCATCGAGCGCGAGCAGGCGCTGCGCGAGCCTGACCACCGGCGCGTCGACCATGCGGCCGTCGAGGTTCACGACCCCGCCGCCGGCCTGCGCCACGGCCTCGACCACGCGCCGCGCCCACGCCAGTTCCTCGGCGCCGGGCCCGAGCGCCGCATGCACCGGGGCGACCTGCGCGGGATGGATGCAGAGCTTGGCGCCGAAGCCGCCGCGCCGCGCGCGCGCCGCCTCGGCCGCGAGCCGATCGGTATCGCGCCAGTCGGTCGCGATGCCGTCGATGGGCGCGGCCAGGTTGGCGCGGCGCGAGGCCAGCACCAGCGCGAGCCGCACCGGCACCAGCTCGGCCTCCTGCGCGTCGCAGGCCATGCCGAGGTCGGCCTGGAAATCGAGGTGCCCGAAGGCCAGCCGCAGCACCTGGGGCGCGGCGGCGATCGCATCGAGGGCCGCGAGGCCCGCGGCCGATTCGATCAGCGGCACCAGCACGGCTTCGGGGCCGGCGGCCTCGGCCAGCCGCGCCAGTTGGTCGGCGCTCTCGGCCTTGGGCAGCACCACGCCCGCGATGGCGCGCGCCGCCGCGAGCCGCGCGACCAGCGCGAGGTCGTCGGCATGCCAGGGCGTGCCGGGCGCGTTGATGCGCAGCAGCAGGCGCGCGCGGTCGGCCGCGGGCAGCGTGGCGAAGACCTCGGGCAAGGCCTCGCGCGCGGCGGCCTTGCGCTCGGGCGCGACCGCGTCCTCGAGGTCGACGATGGCCGCGCCGGCGCCGCTGGCCAGCGCGCGCGCATGGCGCTCGGGCCGGTCGGCCGGCACGAACAGGAAGGTGCGCGCGAGCCCCAGGGCCTGGGCGCTCATACCGCCTTGGCCTCGCGCAGCGCCGCGATCTGTTCCTCGCTGCGGCCCAGCGCGCGCAGGATCGCGTCGGTGTGCTCGCCCACGGCGGGAATGGCGTCCATGCGGTAGTCGAAGGCGCTCTGGCGCCCGGCCGGCAGCAGCGCGGGAATGGGCCCGGCCGGCGAGTCCACCTGGCGCCAGCGCTCGCGCGCCTGCAACTGCGGATGCGCCCAGAGCCCGGCCATGTCGTTCATGCGCGCATTGGCGATCTGGGCGGCGTCGAGGCGCTCGAGCACCTGGGCGGTGCTCAGCGCGCCGAACAGGCCGACGATGATGGCGCGCAGTTCCTCGCGGTGCTCGTTGCGCCGCGCATTGCTGTCGAAGCGCGCGTCGGTGGCGAGCGCGGGCTGCAGCAGCACCTTCTCGCAGAACAGCTTCCACTCGCGCTCGTTCTGCAGCCCCAGCATCACCGTGCCGCCGTCGCCCGCGGGGAACGGGCCATAGGGATAGATGGTGGCGTGCGAGGCGGCGCTGCGCGGCGGCGGCGTCGCGCCCTGGTAGGCGTAGTACATCGGAAAGCCCATCCACTCGGCCAGCGACTCGAGCATCGAGACGTCGATGTGCGAGCCCTTGCCGGTCTTGCCGCGCTGAAGCAGCGCGGCCAGGATGCCGGTGTAGGCATACATGCCCGCGGCGATGTCGGCGATCGAGTTGCCCGACTTGCAGGGGTCCTCGGGCGTGCCGGTGACCGAGAGGAAGCCGGCCTCGCTCTGGATCAGCAGGTCGTAGGCCTTCTTGTCGCGGTACGGGCCGTCCTCGCCATAGCCCGAGATGTCGCAGACGACCAGCCGCGGGTACTTGGCCTGCAGCGCCTGCGCGCCCAGCCCCATGCGTGCCGCGGCGCCCGGCGCGAGGTTCTGCACCAGCACGTCGGCGCCGGCCACCAGTTCCTGCAGCACCTCGAGCGCGGCGGGCTGCTTGAGGTCGAGCGAGATGCTTTCCTTGGAGCGGTTGACCCAGACGAAGTGCGAGGCCTCGCCGGCCACGCGCTGGTCGTAGGCGCGCGCGAAGTCGCCCACGCCCGGGCGCTCCACCTTGATGACGCGCGCGCCGAGGTCGGCGAGCTGGCGGGTGCAGAAAGGCGCCGCGATCGCATGTTCGAGCGACACCACCGTGATCCCGTCGAGGGGTCTTGTCATTGCGTGATTTCCTGGAAGAAGAGAGTCCTCAGGCCAGCACCGCGGTGGCCTGCATCGTGAGCCAGCCCTCGGCGTCCTCGCCCCAGAGCGCGAAGCTCCCGCCATCGGCGCCGGGCTTGCCATGCACGCGGAACGGCGCGATGTCGAAGGTGGGCCGCACGGCGCGGAACTCGAAGCGCGCGAGCGGTGCGTCGCCCGTGTGCCGGCGCAGCAGGTCGACCAGCAGGGTCGCGATCAGCGGGCCGTGCACGATCAGGCCCGGATAGCCCTCGACCTCGGTGACGTAGCGCCGGTCGTAGTGGATGCGGTGGCCGTTGAAGGTCAGCGCCGAGTAGCGGAACAGCAGCACATCGTCGGGCACGATGTCGCGGCTGAAGGCGGCGTCCCTGGGCGCGGCCTTGGGCGGCGGCGCGGCCTCGCCCGGTTGCGGCGCGGCGCGGTAGACGATGTCGTGCTCCTCGGTCAGCGCGAGGCCGCGCGCGTTGTGTACCTCGTGGCGCACCAGCACGAACACCAGCTCGCCGCTGCGGCCGGTCTTGTGCTCGACCGAGACGATGGTCGAGCGCCGCTCCACCTCGTCGCCCACCACCAGCGGATTGCCGGCCTCCCAGCGCAGCCGGCCGCCGGCCCACATGCGGCGCGGCAGCGGCACCGGCGGCAGGAAGCCGCCGCGCTTCGCATGGCCATCGGGGCCGATCTCGGACTGCCGGTGGTGCGGCAGGAAATAGAGCCAGTGCCACAGCGCGGGCAGCGGCGTGCCGGCGGCCGGCGCGGGATCGTCGCGGTCGAGCGTGGCCGACAGCGCGCGCACCGGGCTCGCGACGATCTGGTCGTGCAGGCTTTCGCTGCGGCCCTGCCAGGCCCGCAGGCCGGCGAGCGCGGCGGCGTCGATGGCGGGGGTGTTGTCTGGGGTCATCCGTTCTCCTGAATCCGGGTCAATCGACCGAAGCGCCCGATTGCTTGACGATGCGCGCCCACTTGCCGAGGTCGTCGTGCAGCAGCGCCGAGAACTGCTCGGGCGAGGTCGGCGACGCGACCTCCACGCCCTGCTGCTCGAGCTTCTCGCGCAGGTCCTTCGCGGCCAGCGCCTTGTGCATGGTGTCCTGCAGCTTAGTGAGCACCTCGCCCGGCACGCCGGCGGGCGCGAACAGGCCGATCCACAGGGTGCCGTCGTAGCCCGGCACCGCCTCGGCGATGGCGGGCACGTCGGGCAGCGCCGGCGAACGCTTCGCGCCGCTGACGGCCAGCGCGCGCAGCTTGCCGGCCTTGATGTGCGGCAGCGCCGAGGGCAGGCTCGCGAACACGATCGGCAGCTGGCCGCCGAGCACGTCGTTGATGGCCGGCGCCACGCCCTTGTAGGGCACGTGCTCGAGCGAGATGCCGGCCATGCTGTTGAGCATCTCGCCGAGCAGGTGGTTGAGCGTGCCGTTGCCGGCCGAGGCGTACTGGTAGTGCGCGCCCTTCTGCCGCGCGAGCGCCAGCAGTTCGGGCAGGGTCTTGGCGGGGAAGCCGGGGTTGACCAGCAGCACGTTGGGCACGGCGCCGATCAGGCCCACGGGCTTGAAGTCCTTCTCGGGATCGAAGCCGGGGTTGCGGTAGAGCGCGGGGTTGATCGCCTGGCTGCTGCTGATGGTCATCAGCAGGGTCTGGCCGTCCTTCGGCGCCTTGGCCGCGAGCTGGGTGCCGATGTTGCCGCCCGCGCCGGGGCGGTTGTCGACCACCACGCCGACGCCGAGCAGCTCGCCGAGCTTCTGGCCGACCAGCCGGCCGACGATGTCGTTGGTGCCGCCCGCGGCCTGCGGCACGATCAGGGTGACGGGGCGCGTGGGATAGGTGCTGGCCGCCGGCTGCGCCGAGGCGCCGGCCGACAGCACGGCGATCGATGCCGCGGCGAACCACGAGAAAAGAGAAGAAGAAAGCGCCGTTGCGCGAGAACCCATGCCTGTCTCCGATGTGATGTGAAGGCCGCGGTGCTCCCCGGCCATGGCGGCATGGTGCGCCGCGCCGCCGCCTCGGCGCAATCTCCGATTTCGGAACCCAGCCTTCGGTTTCACCGAAGCCTCGCGGTCGACGGCTACCATCGGGCCATGCTCTTCGACCTCACCGACCTGCGCCTGTTCGTGGCCACGGCCGAGCTCGGCAGCCTCACGCGCGCGGCCGACCGGCAGCACCTGTCGCTGGCCGCGGCGAGCGCGCGCATCAAGGCGCTCGAGAACCAGGCCGGCGTGCAGTTGCTGCAGCGCGAGGCGCGCGGCGTGCGCCTGCTGCCGCCGGGCGAGGCCTTCCTGCACCATGCGCGGCTGCTGCTGAACCAGACCGATCAGTTGCGCAGCGACCTGCTCGAGTACGGCGGCGGCGTGCGCGGCCACCTGCGCGTGTTCGCCAACACCACGGCCGTGACCGACTTCCTGCCCGAGATCCTGCCGGCCTTCCTCGCCGCCAATCCGCGCATCAACGTCGACCTTCAGGAAAAACCGAACGCTCAGATCCCGCGCGGCGTGCGCGACGGGCGCGCAGACATCGGCATCGTCGCGGGCAGCGTCGACACCCTGGGCCTGGAATCGATCCACTTCAGCACCGACCGGCTGGTGCTCGTGACCTCGCGCCAGCACCGCTTCGCGCAGCTGCGCACCATCGCCTTCGCCGAGACGCTCGACGAGGACGCCATCGGCATGCAGCAGGGCAGCACGCTGCAGGCCTTCCTCGGACAGGTCACGGACCGCATCGGCAAGCGCCAGAAGCTGCGCATCCAGCTCGGCAGCTTCGACGCCATGTGCCGGATGATCGGCAGCGGCGTGGGCATCGGCGTCGTGCCCGAGTCGGCCGCGCGCCGCAACCAGGAGGGCATGAAGCTCGCGCTGATCGAGCTCAGCGACGCCTGGTGCGTGCGCGAGCGCTATCTGCTGGTGCGCGAACGCGCGGCGCTGCCGGTGTATGCGCAGGCGCTGGTCGACACGCTGTGCCGCCACTACGCGGCCGATGCCATCGATGCAGCCGGTGGCTGAGCGGATTTTTCCGTGGGACTGCGCCTACTTGCGCGCGAATCCTGAGTTCCGCCCCTTCATCCCCACTTTCTGTGCATAACTTTGGGGGCAACTCATGTGGAGCCTTGTAAAACGAATTTAAGTCGTTGTTTTATAAAGGGATTCCACACTTTGCTCAAAAAACGGGCGGTGAACAAGATCGGCCGCCTCAGCCTTGCGCCTGGAGCTTGTCCTGCGTGCGGGTCTGGAAGTCGGCCGCGTCGTGGCGCTCGTGCAGCTGGCTCCCGGGCTGGCCCCAGGCGCGGTTGACCATGCGGCCGCGCTGCGCCGCGGGGCGCTGCGCGATCTCGTCGTTCCAGCGCAGCACGTTCCTGTATTCGCTCACCTGCAGGAACTCGCCCGATTCGTAGAGCTGCCCCTTGGCGAGCGCGCCGTACCAGGGCCAGACCGCGATGTCGGCGATGGTGTAGTCGTCGCCGGCCAGGTAGCGGCTCTCGGCCAGCCGGCGGTCGAGCACGTCGAGCTGGCGCTTGACCTCCATCGCGAAGCGGTCGATCGCGTACTCGATCTTGGTCGGCGCGTAGGCATAGAAATGGCCGAAGCCGCCGCCCAGGTAGGGCGCGCTGCCCATCTGCCAGAACAGCCACGACAGGCATTCGGCGCGCGCCGCGCGCTCGGTCGGCAGGAAGGCATTGCCGAACTTCTCGGCCAGGTATTGCAGGATCGCGCCCGACTCGAACACGCGGATCGGCGTGGCGCCACTGCGGTCCAGCAGCGCGGGGATCTTGGAGTTGGGATTGACGGCCACGAAGCCGCTGCCGAACTGGTCGCCCTCGCTGATGCGGATCAGCCAGGCGTCGTACTCGGCGCCCGCGTGGCCCAGCGCCAGCAGTTCCTCGAGCATCACCGTCACTTTCACGCCATTGGGCGTCGCGAGCGAATAGAGTTGCAGCGGATGCCGCCCCACCGGCAGGTCCTTCTCATGGGTGGCACCCGCGATCGGACGATTGATGTTCGCGAAGCGGCCGCCGCTTTCCTTGTTCCAGGACCAGACGGTGGGCGGCGTGTAGGCGGTCGTGCCATTCATGCAATGAGTTCCAGGAGTTGGACAGACGATGATCATTCTCTATGACTGCGCCACAGCGCCGAGTCCGCGCCGCGCGCGCATCCTGCTGGCCGAAAAGGGCATTGCCCACGAGACGGTGCAGGTCGACCTGGTTCGTGGTGAGCAAATGGGCGCGGCCTACCGCGCGATCAATCCGCAGTGCACGGTGCCCGCGCTGCGCACCGCCGAAGACGGCCTGCTGACCGACAACGCCGCCATCGCGGCCTGGGCCGAGGCGCGCCATCCCGAGCCGCCGCTGATGGGCCGCACGCCGGCCGAAAAGGCCGAGATCGCGAGCTGGCACTGGCGCGTGGAATTCGAGGGCCTGCTGGCGATCGCCGAGACCCTGCGCAACGGCTCGCCGGCCATGGCCGACCGCGCGCTGCCGGGCCCGGTGAACTACGCGCAGATCCCCGAGCTCGCGCAGCGCGGGCTGGCGCGGGTGCAGCATTTCTTCGGGACGCTGAACGACCGGCTGGCCGGCCGCGAGTTCATCGCGACCGACCGCTTCAGCCTGGCCGACATCACCGCCGTGGTGGCGGTGGATTTCGCGCGCATCGTGCGCGTGAAGCCCGGGGAACAGCACCCCGAGCTGGTGCGCTGGCGCGCGGCGATGGCGCAGCGGCCGTCGATGTCGCTCTGAGCGACGACGACGGCTGCCGGGGGATCAACGCTCGATGGTGAGCGCGACGCCCATGCCGCCGCCGATGCACAGCGAGGCGATGCCCTTCTTGGCGTTCTGGCGCTGCATCTCGTGCAGCAGCGTCACCAGGATGCGGCAGCCCGACGCGCCGATCGGATGGCCGATGGCGATGGCGCCGCCGTTGACGTTGACCTTGTTGATGTCCCAGCCCATTTCCTTGTTCACGGCGCAGGCCTGCGCGGCGAAGGCTTCGTTGATCTCGAGCAGGTCGAGGTCGGCGGCCTTCCAGCCGGCCCGCTGCAGCGCCTTGGTCGAGGCGGGCACCGGGCCCATGCCCATGATCGCGGGGTCGAGGCCGGCGGTGGCGTAGCTGGCGATGCGGCCCAGCGGCTTGAGGCCGAGGGCGGCCGCCTTCTTGGCGGTCATCACGAGCACGGCGGCGGCGCCGTCGTTCAGGCCCGAGGCATTGCCCGCGGTCACGCCGCCGGCCTTGTCGAAGGCGGGGCGCAGGCCGGCCAGGCCTTCGGCGCTGGTCTTGCGGTTGATGAACTCGTCCTTGTCGAAGACGACCGGGTCGCCCTTCTTCTGCGGGATGGTGACGGGAACGATCTCGTCCTTGAACTTGCCGGCGTCCTGCGCGGCGGCGGCCTTGGTCTGGCTGGCGAGCGCCAGTTCGTCCTGCGCGGCGCGGTCGATGCCGTACTTCTTGGCCACGTTCTCGGCCGTGATGCCCATGTGGTACTGGTTGTAGACGTCCCACAGGCCGTCGACGATCATGGTGTCGACCAGCTTCCAGTCGCCCATGCGCTGGCCGTTGCGCGAGTTCGGCAGCACGTGCGGCGCGAGGCTCATGCTCTCCTGGCCGCCGGCCACGACGATGTCGCTGTCACCCGTGGCCACGGCCTGGGCCGCGAGCATCACGGCCTTCAGGCCCGAGCCGCAGACGGCGTTGATCGTGAGCGCGGGCGTCTCCTTGGCGCCGCCGCTCTTGAGCCACGCCTGGCGCGCGGGATTCTGGCCGGCGCCGGCCGCGAGCACCTGGCCCATGATGGCTTCGCCGACCTGCTCGGGCGTGAGGTTGGCACGCGCGATCACTTCCTTGATGACGATGGCGCCCAGTTCGGTGGCCGCGATGCCGGCGAGCGAGCCGCCGAACTTGCCGACGGCGGTGCGCGCGGCCGAAACGATGACGATGTCTTCCATGAGGTTCTCCGTTGAGGTGATTTGAAATTCGGGGGTGCAGGACGTCAGGCGCGGGCCTTGACGTAGCGTCCGGGGGCGGGCTCGATGGCCTGGTAGGCCTTGCCCTTGCCGTAGGTCTTGGGCGCGGGGATCTGCTTGCCCGCGTGGCCCTTGAGCCACAGGGACCAGTCGGTCCACCAGCTGCCCGGATGCTCCTGCGCGCCGGCCAGCCATTCGGCCTGCGTCTTCGGCAGCTTGCCGTCGGCGCGGATCCAGTGGCTGCGCTTGTTCTTGGCCGGCGGATTGATCACGCCCGCGATGTGGCCCGAGGCGCCCATCACGAAGCGCTTCTTGCCCGGCAGGATCTGGGTCGAGGCGTAGGCGCCGCCGATCGGCACGATGTGGTCCTCGCGCGAGCCGTAGATGTAGGCCGGGATGTCGATGCGGCGCAGGTCGATCTTCTCGCCGCAGACCGTGAGCGCGTCGGGCTCGGCCAGCTTGTTCTCGTGATAGGTGTTGCGCAGGTACCAGGCGTAGAACGGGCCCGGCAGGTTGGTGGCGTCGCTGTTCCAGTAGAGCAGGTCGAAGGGCGGCGGGGTCTCGCCCTTGAGGTAGTTGCCCACCACGTAGTTCCAGACCAGGTCGTTGGGACGCAGGAAGCTGAAGGTGGAGGCCAGGTCGCCGCCGGGCAGCAGGCCGCCCTTGCCGAGCTGCATCTCGCGGTACTGCACCATGGGCTCGTCGACGAAGATGTCGAGGATGCCGGTGTCGCTGAAGTCGAGGAAGGTGGTCAGCAGCGTGACCGAGGCGGCCGGCTTCTCGCCGCGAGCGGCCAGCACCGCGAGCGCGGTCGACAGGATGGTGCCGCCGACGCAGAAGCCCAGCGTGTTGATCTGCGGGCTGCCGCTGATCTCCTGCACGCGGTGGATGGCCTCGATCGCGGCCTGCTCGATGTAGTCGTCCCAGGTGGCCTGCGCGAGCGACTCGTCGGGATTGCGCCAGCTCACCACGAACACGCGGTGGCCCTGCTCGTTGGCATAGCGGATCAGCGAGTTCTCGGGCTGCAGGTCGAGGATGTAGAACTTGTTGATGCACGGCGGCACCAGCAGGAACGGGCGCTCGTAGACCTTGGCGGTCAGCGGCTTGTACTCGAGCAACTGGAAGAACGCGTTCTCGAACACCACCGCGCCCTCGGTGGTGGCGACGTTGCGCCCCACTTCGAAGGCGCTCTCGTCGGTCATGCTCAGGTGGCCCTGGCGCACGTCGTGCAGCAGGTTCTGGATGCCCTTGGCGATGCTCTCGCCCTGGGTCTCGATGGCCTTCTTCTGCGCCTCGGCATTGAAGGCCAGCGAGTTGCTCGGCGACGAGGCCGCCATCCACTGCTCGACCGCGAAGCGCAGCCGTGCCTTGGTCTTCTCGTCGGCATCGATGGCCTCGGCCATCTTCAGCAGGGTGCGGCCGTTGAGCAGGTAGATCGCGGCCGAGAAGGCCGACAGCGGGTTGCCGCTCCAGGCCTCGCCGGCGAAGCGCCGGTCGCCCTCGGGCTTGGCGCCGAAGCCCTGGCCCCAGAGCGCGGTGGCCTCGGCGATGTACTGCTGCTGGATGGCCTGCAGCGCCGCGGGATCGATCGAGAGCTTGGGCAATTCCGGCATGGTGCCCAGGGAAGGCATGCCGGGCATTTCGGGCATTTGCGGCATCTGCCACAGGGGCTTGCCATTGCCGGTCCAGGCGCCCTGCCCGGCCGACTGCTGGAAGGACTCCAGCGCCTTGCGCCACCCCTGGGTGAGCGCCTGTTGAAAGGGTTCGAACGCGTCGGCCCCCGTTGCTTTCGTCATGGTGTCTCCTGCTCCTCGCCTGAAATCGATCCGGATGGCTTTGCGTCGTTTGAGTATGCTGCATTCGCAAGACGCTCACAACGCCGCGCCGGCGCGGTCCGGACCCCGGTGGCCGTCATCGCACGGCCGGTGTGGAAACACGCTTTACTTCCTCTTTCGTTCGCCCCGCTCTCCTTTTCCAATGTTCATTCATCTCGTCGTGATCGGCTGGCTCTACGTGGTGCTGATGATGGCGGTGGCCGAGGCCACCAACACCACCGGCACCGTGCTCGGCGCCATCATCACCTTTCTACTGTACGGGCTCGCCCCCGTGACACTGGTGGTTTACCTGATGAGCACGCCCGCGCGGCGCCGGGCGCTGAAGGAAAAGGAACTGGCCGCGCAGGAGGCGGCGCGGCGCGCGGCCGCCGAGGAACTGGCGGCGAAGGCCGGGCATTCAGACCTTCCAGACCAGCGCGGCGAAGCGCCCGCTGACCCCGTCGCGCCGGTGCGAAAAGAACCCTGAGGCATTGCGCACGGTGCACCAGGCATCGCCGCCGTCGTTGCCGTGGATCCGCTCGATGCCGAGCGCGCGCAGCCGCTGGCGCGCGAGCGCGGGCAGGTCGGCCAGCCACTTGCCCGGCGCGGCGCCGGGCCGGAAGCAGCCGGCGGCCTCGGGCGCATGGGCCTCGAAGGCGACCTTGACCTCGGCGCCGACCTCGAAGGCCGAGGGGCCGATGCAGGGGCCGAGCCACGCGATGACGTCGCCACCGGTCCGTGCCTCGTCCTCGAAGGACCGAAAGGCCTGCTCCAGCACCCCGCCCGCGAGCCCGCGCCAGCCCGCGTGCGCGGCCGCCACGCGCCGGCCCGCGGTGTCGCAGAACAGCACCGGCAGGCAGTCGGCGACCATGATCGTGCAGGCCGTGCCCGGCTCGGTGGCGGTGCAGGCATCGGCCGCGGTGCCGTCGGCCACGCCCGGCGCGTCGAGCGACACCACGCCCGTGCCGTGCACCTGCTGCAGGAACACCGGCCGCGCGCCGATCGCCTCACGCAGCCGCGCGCGGTTGGCCGCGACATGGGCCGGGTCGTCGCCGACGTGGTCGCCGAGGTTCAAGCTGGCGTAACGCCCTTGAGGCCCCTGCGAGACGCCGCCCTCGCGCGTGGTGCAGACCGCGCGCACATGGGACGGCGCCGGCCAGTCGGGCACCAGCCAGGGCAGCGCCATCAGGCCTCCGCGTCGGGCGACTGCGAGGGCTGCGCGCGCTGGAAGGCGTCGAGCTGCATGCAGGCGTCGAAGGCCGCCATGGTGCGCGGCAGGCCGCTGAAGTCGCAGTCGAAGCGGCGGCCGTTGAAGATCTGCGGCACCAGGCAGCAGTCGGCCAGGGTGGGCTTGTCGCCCCAGCAGAAGGTGCTGGCGGGCTGCTGCGCGAGCTGGCGCTCGAAGGCCAGCATGCCCTCGCGCACCCAGTGGCGGTACCAGGCGTTCTTGGCTTCCTCGTCGAGCTTCAGGTCCTTCACCAGGTACTTGAGCACGCGCAGGTTGTTCAGCGGATGGATCTCGCAGGCGATCGACTGCGCCAGCGCACGCACGTGGGCGCGGCCCGCGGGGTCGCTCGGCAGCAGCGCCGGCTCGGGATGCACCTCGTCGAGGTACTCGATGATCGCCATCGACTGCGAGAAGCGCTCGCCGTCGTCCTCGAGCAGCGGCACCAGCATGTCGGCCGAGATCGCCGAGTACGGGCCGGTGCGGTGCTCGCCGCGCGCGATGTGCACGGGGATGTATTCGTAGTCGAGCCCCTTGAGGTTGAGCGCGATGCGAACGCGGAACGAGGCGGAGGAGCGGAAGTAGTTGTGCAGCTTCATGGTCATGGTTTCGAGGATAGCGTCGATGCGGTTCAGGAGCGCGGCGCTGCGGCAAGCACGCAGCGCAGCTCGCGCAGGGTGGCCGCGGGATGTTCCCGCTGCCAGGCGTCGAGCGGGGCGCGGGCGGCAGCCTCCCCGCGCGCGGCCAGGCCCAGGCGCCAGGGCCCGCGCGGGCCCACGGTCTGGTCGGCCGGGTGGTCGTGGCCTTCGCCCTCGCCATAGGGCCGGCCCTCGGAGCAGGCGGCGCACAGCATGCGGAGGCCCAGGCTCCAGTTCTCGGCGCCGTCTCCCGCTGCATGGAAGCGCGCGATCAGGCTGTCGATCTCTTCCTGCGGCACGCCCTCGATCCAGAGTTCGAAGGTGGCGTAATCGGAAGGCGCGATCAGCGCGAGCGCGTCGAACACCGCCACCTCGCGCCCCTGGTGCAGCCGGTAGCCGTTGGGCGCGCCGTCGTGCAGCACGAGGTCGCCGTAGCGGTGGCCCGAGCCCGGCAAGGGAACGTTGCGCAGGATGGCGCGCGCGGGATCGATGCGGTCGGCCCACAGCACCTCGCTGGCCTCGTCGCCATGCACGCGGATCGGCGTCAGGCCGGCGAAATGGTCGACCGGGCCCTCGCCCTCGGCCAGCGGAATGCCGTAGAGGCGCCAGGCGCGCCGCGCCGTGGCCCAGTCGCCGAGCGCGGTGGCGGCGATGCCGAGGTTCCAGACCGCGCCCTCGTTGCCCGGGTCGCACTGCACGGCGCGCGCATTGGCCTTGAGCGAGGCGGCCCAGTCGCCGCGGTACTTGTGGATCAGGCCGGCGTTGTACCAGGGCACGGCCCAGTCGGGACGGTGGCTGCTGGCCTCGGCATAGGCCCGCAGCGCGCCCTCCTCGTCACCGTCGTCCTGGCGCGTGTTGCCGAGCTCGTTGCAGGCCTGGGCCTTGCCGGCTTTTCCGAATCGAAGGGGCATGGGGAGGAGCGAAGCGATGGCGGGACGGGAACGGGCCGTATTCTGCGCCCTTGCATGACGGCCCCCTCGCATACCCCGATGGCCGGCACCGGCGCCCGGCGGCCGGGCGGCGCCTCTGGCACACTGCCGGCTTCCCCCTCTCCCGCTTCGCCCCCAAAGGATCGTTTTCCATGGCCTCCGAGTTCGTCTTCGCCCCGCCCGCGACCGTTTCCGTTCCCGTCGTCGGACAGACCGCCCGCTTCCCGGTGCACCGCATCTACTGCGTGGGCCGCAACTACGAGGATCACGCCAAGGAAATGGGCTTCACCGGCCGCGAACCGCCGTTCTTCTTCATGAAGCCGGCCGACGCCGCCGTGGTGGTCGAGGCCGGCCAGACCGGCACCGTGGACTACCCCACCCTGACCAAGAACCTGCACCACGAGATCGAACTGGTGGTGGCGATCGGCGCCGGCGGCAAGAACATCTCGGCCGCCGACGCGCACAAGCACATCTTCGGCTACGCCGTGGGCCTGGACATGACCCGCCGCGACCTGCAGAACGAGATGAAGAAGCAGGGCCGCCCCTGGGACATCGGCAAGGGCTTCGAGCAGAGCGCGCCGATCGGCCCGATCGTGCCGGTGGCGCAGGCCGGCGACGCCGAGAAGGCCGAGATCTCGCTGCAGGTGAACGGCAGCGATCGCCAGCGCAGCAACGTGAGCAAGCTGATCTGGAACGTGGCCGAGACCATCGAGCACCTGTCGGCCGCCTGGGAGCTCCAGCCCGGCGACCTGATCTACAGCGGCACGCCCGAAGGCGTGGCGGCGGTGGTCGCGGGCGACACGCTGGTGGGCGAGGTCGCCGGCCTGCCCGTGCTGACCGTCAAGATCGTCTGAGGCCGCGAGCACGCCCGCCCCATGCTGCTGCGCATCCCCATCAAGCATTGCAAGAACTGCGGCACCGCGGTGGTCTACCGCGTGCCGGACGACGGCGACACCAAGGAACGCGCCGTCTGCCCGGCCTGCAACACGATCCACTACGAGAACCCGCTCAACGTGGTGGGGACCATCCCCGTGCTCGGCGACAAGGTGCTGCTGTGCAAGCGCAACATCGAGCCGCGCTGGGGCAAGTGGACGCTGCCGGCGGGCTTCATGGAGCTCGAGGAGACCACGGCCCAGGGCGCGGCGCGCGAGACCGACGAGGAAGCCGGTGCCAATTTCGAGATCGAGGGCCTGTTCGCGGTGATGAGCGTGCCGCGCGTGGGACAGGTGCACCTGTTCTACCGCGCGCGCCTGCTGAACGACCGCTTCGATCCGGGCCACGAGACCATCGAGGCGAAGCTCTTCGCCGAGGAGGAGATTCCCTGGGACGAGATCGCCTTCCGCACGGTGCGCGAGGCGCTGCAGCACTACTTCGAGGACCGGCGCCGCGGCAGCTTCGACCGCGTCCACACGATCGACATCGTCTGACCCGATGAAGCACGCCATCTCCCTTCGACGCGGCGCGGCGCTCGCGTTCGCCGTCGCCCTGCTGGCCGCCACCGCGGCGCGCGCCGAGACCGTGGGCGAGGTCGACACCGCCTTCAAGCTGATCGGCCCCGACCACAAGATCGTGATCGAGGCCTACGACGACCCCAAGGTCAGCGGCGTGACCTGCTATGTCTCGCGCGCCAAGACCGGCGGCATCGCGGGCGCCTTCGGCGTGGCCGAGGACAAGGCCGAGGCCTCGATCGCCTGCCGCCAGGTCGGCCCGGTGAACGTGACGCAGCCGCTGCCCAAGCGCGAGGAGGTCTACAGCGAGCGGCTGTCGGTGCTGTTCAAGCGGCTGCGCGTCGTGCGCATGGTCGACGCGCGGCGCAACACGCTGGTCTACCTCACCTACTCCGACCTGCTGATCGACGGCTCGCCGAAGAACAGCGTCACCGCGGTGCCGATCGACCGCGGCACGCCGATCCCGCTGAAGTGATCGCCCGATGGCGCGCGGCCGCCCGCGCGCCAAGTCCCTGCCGGCCCGCAGGGAACGCGCCGGGGACTTTGCTAGCATCGACCGGCCGGGCCGCACGGCCCCGAGATCCGAGGGAACCCTTCAGAACGTCCCCGTTCCAACCGAGCGCCATGCACCTTCAGACTTTTGTTTTCCGAATCGGCGCCGCGGCGCTGCTCGCCGCCGGCATCGCCGCCTGCACGACCACGCCGCTGCCGCCGATGCAACAGCCCGGCCGCACCGCGACCCCGCCGCCGCAGCGCCAGGCCTTGTTCATCCGGCCCGCCGCCGGCACCACCATCGGCCGCTTCGACGGCGTGCGCAACAAGGGCGTGGACATCGCCGGCAACCTCGGCGACCCGATCGTGGCCTCGGCCGACGGCCGCGTGGTGTACGTGGGCAACGAACTGGCCGCCTACGGCAACATGGTCATCATCAAGCACAACGAGACCTTCCTCACCGCCTATGCCCACGCGAGCACCATCCTCGTCAAGGAAGGCGCGGTGGTGCGCCAGGGCGAGAAGATCGCCGAGATGGGATCGGGCGGCGATGCCAACCGCGTGAAGCTGCGCTTCGAGATCCGCAAGAACGGCGTGGCCGTCGATCCCGAGCCCTACCTGAGCGGCCGGCTGCAGCAGTAAGCGGGCCTCACAGCAGGCTCTCGGGCACCAGCGGCGCGAGCAGCTCGAGCCGCCAGCGGGCCCAGAAATTCGTCTCGGGCTCGGTGTGCAGGATGGTGTCGGCACCATCGCCCGCGGCCGGGCTCACCCATTCGATGCCACCGCGCGGCCCGAGCTGCAGCTGGTAGGCGCCGTCGAGCCGGATGAAGCCGATCAGGCTGTTGAGCTGCTGCGCGATCTGCGGGCTGAAGATGAAGAGCCCGATCTCGGTGTTGTGCAGCACCGAACGCGGGTCGAAGTTCATCGAGCCGATGAAGACCGTGCGCCCGTCGATCACTGCCGACTTGCCGTGCAACCGGCCGCTCGAGGTCTCGTACATGCCGAAGCGCCGGCTCTGCTCGACCCGCTTGGGGCTGAGCTCGTAGAGCGCCACGCCCAGGCGCAGCATCTCGGCGCGGTAGCGGCGGTAGCCGATGTGCACCAGCGACTCGTCGGTGGCCGCCAGCGAGTTGGTGACCATGATGTAGCCCACGCCGTTGCCGCGCACATGCCGGATGGTTTCCATGCCGCCGCGGCCCGGGATCAGGTAGGGCGTGGTCTGCATGATCTCGGTGCGCGCGCCGCGCAGATGGCGTTGCAGGTTGAACTGCACGCTGTCGGGCGAGACATCGGCCGGCGCGCCGCGGCTTTCCTCGGGCGCCAGCGCCTTGGCGGGCGCGTCCGCGTAGGCCTCGGCGCGCGCCCAGGCCAGTTGCAGCTGGCCCGCGTCGAGGTCGGCGGCCAGCGGATGGTGACCCAGCAGGTCGGTGGCGCCGGGCTGCTCGGGCTCGGGCGTGCCCGGCCCGCTCGTGAGTTCGTCGAAGCGCGAGCGCAGCGATTGCGGCGAGGCGCCGTCGGCCGATACCAGCGACTCGATCGGGTAGACGTAGGGGCTGTTCCAGTAGCTGTCGAACAGCGACGAGAGCTTGTGGACCACGGGCCCGGCCACCAGCGTGTCGATGTCGATGAAGTTCGAGCCGCCGTCGCGCAGGAAGTACTCGTTGGCGATGTTGCGCCCGCCCATGACCGCCATCGTGTCGTCGACCACGAACAGCTTGTTGTGCATGCGGCGGTGCACGCGGTTGAAGTCGAGCAGCGAGGCGGTCCAGCGCGTACCGAAGCGTTCGCGCCCGGCGGGGAACGGGTTGAACATCCGCACTTCGACGTTCGGATACGCGGCCAGGCCCCGGAACAGCGGATCGGCGCCGGCCGTGTAGAGATCGTCGACCAGCAGCCGCACGCGCACGCCGCGTTCGGCCGCGTCGCGCAGGTGGCGCAGCAGGTAGCGGCCGGTCTCGTCGTTCTGCACCAGGTAGTACTGCACGTCGATCGAACGCTCGGCGCGGCGGATCAGTTCGATGCGCGCATGCAGCGAGAACTGCGCCATCGGCAGCAGGCGGAAGCCGCTGAGCGGCTCGTCTTCGCCGCGCGGTGCGGTCGCGGCCACGAGGCGGCCGAGCGTGGTGTCGGCGCCGTTCGGGATCGTCGTCGACGACCGGCGAACGACGTCGCTCGGCAGGCCCGCGCAGCCGGCCAGCAGCAGCGCGCAGGCCAGCGTGAGCCAGCGGACGAGCGCCGGCCATGCACGGCCGGCTGCGGAGGGCATGACTGGCGAAACGGAGCGGTGGGGCACGGGAGTGGGCGCACCGGAAGGCGATGCGGGCGGCGGTTTCTACCACGAGCCGGCCGCCGCATGCGGCGCTCGTAATGTTGAGGCAATGCGCATCCCTAGCATCGGTGGCCGACGCGCAACTCGCCCGCGGTGGCCGCGTCCCGCACCTGGCCCGCCTTCCGCATCACGCCGGGTTCCCTCCATCGCTTCGCAGACGCTGCCGTACATCGATGACCCTCGGACTCGCCACGCCGCCTCTTTCCCTGTCGCCTGCACGGCTCCTCGCACGCCCTGTCGCCATCGCGGACGACGCACGACCGCGCCGGCGCGAACTCGTCGATGCCTTGCGCGGCTTCGCGCTGTTCGGCATGCCGCTCGTGGGCTGGCGTGGCTTCGCGCCGATCGAGTTCCCGGGCGTCGCCGCCTGGTGGCCGCTCTTCGTGCTCGGCGGACTGCTGGCCGGCATGGCGCTGGGCCGTGCGCAGGTGCTGAGGCAGTCGGTGGCCCATCGGCGCTTCTGGCGCCGGCTGCTGCTGGCGAGCCTCGCGACGGGCTTGCTGCTCGCGCTGAGCGATCCGGCAGGCCAATCCGCGCCCGGCCCGCTGCGTGCGATGGCGGTGCTGGCCCAGTTGCTTTTCTGCGTGGCGGCCTTCGTGCTGCTGTTCCAGCGCGCCGCCTGGCGGGGCCGGTTGCGCAAGCTGGCGCCGCTCGGGCGCATGGCGTGGAGCAACGGCCTCGTGCAGGCGCTGGCGGGCCTGAGCCTGTTCTACGGCGTCGGCCCGGGCCTGTGCCCGAAGTTCGGCGTGGCGGGCCTCGCCGTGGCCTGCATGGCGATCCTGGCACTGCAAGCGGCCGCGAGCTGCTGGTGGCTGCGCCGCTACCGGCTCGGCCCGCTGGAATGGGCCTGGCAGAGCCTGGCGCCGACGCGCTGGAAGCGCGAAAAGCAGGCCTGAGATGCCGACGTCCCCCTAAGAGAGGTTTAACAATGCACTGCAACAATTCTCGAACGATGGCCGGAGAGCCCGCCAGGGACCGCACGACACCGAGCCCTCGCCGGGAGTTTCATGGCCAACCCGTTTTCGCCCTGCCCTTGCAGCATCGAGCATCTGGACAGCAGCCCGCAGCAGGCCTGGATGCGCTTCTTCCCGTGGTTGAAACCCTACCGTTGCAGGAACTGCGGCAAGTCGCAGCTTCTGCCGCAACGGGCCGTGGAACGGGCCTTGGCCAGCCTGGGCAGCAGGAAGTCGCCACGCAAAGGCGGCGCCAAGCAGGCACGGGCACTGTAGCGAGCCCGTCACGGGTCGGAGCACTGCTCTTCCGATCCCTGCTGGCTTGCGGTACAACACGTAGGTGTAACCCCCTGTAAACCGTGGGGCACAAAACTACGTTAGGACCGCATGCGAGCATCCGACCCTTTCTTTATCGCTTTCGTCTTCCTTGCCGGCATTGCCGCGGGCGCCGCCCTGATGGCCATGCTGGCCATCCTGCGGGCGGAAAGGCCGCGACGACAGCCGAAGCCCCGGGTCGAACGCGAACACGTCGTCATCGGCCAGACCGGGTTCGGCAGCCTCTGAGAGGCCTGGCAAGCGCCGGGGCGTCAGGCGCGGCGCGCCGAGCGTGCGCCTCGCCCGAAGACACGAGGGCCCCGCGTCGAAGCCCCGCGATTCAAGCGCGAAAACCCGTCTTTCCCTCGTCGATCATGCGATGAGCGAAAGCGACGCAGTTCGATAGCAATTCTTCCTCGGACCTGAAGGTGCCGATCCCGTGGCGGATGCGCCGCGAAGCCTCGCCTTCCTTCTCGAAGGTCACCCATGCGGGCCATTCGCCGTTCTCTCGGTCCTGGATGTGGCGGCGTGCGACGAAGCCGCCTTTCTTGAGGATTTCGATGTGCTGCATCGGCATCGGATGTCCATTTTTTTCTTGAGTGCGGGATTATTCTCGCGACAAGGTCTCAGGAACATGTCATGACGCGGCGGAGTTGTGACGGCCGGTAAAGGGCTGGCGGCGATCGCGGGCAGCGGGCCTGCCGCGGGCGGCAGGGTCGAAGTGTCACCTGTTCTTCGAAAAATAACTGTATATTCAAACAGTATTTCCACGCCCATTCTTCCCATGACCCAAGTTGAGCTGTTCCATCAACCGGCCATCGTCGATGGCGCCCTTCCCGAGCCCTTCGAAGAAGCACCGCCAGTGCGGCAGAAAGCCGGGCCCGCGCCGTCTTCCCCGGAACGGGAGACCGAGCCTCCCGCCGCCTACGAGGTGCTCCTGGCCGACTATGCGCACGCCAGCGACGAAGCCATCCGCCTGGCGCAGCGGCGTTTCCAGCGCGAACTCGAGCGGCAACTGGGCAGCGACGTGCTGCCGGCGCTGCGCGCCTTCCAGAACGCGAGCGAATCGAGCGAGAACGAACTCTCGAAGGCCGACATCGCGCTCGCGCGCCGCTGGGCCAAGGCCTACGACACGGCCAGGACCGCGGGCTTCCGGGATCTGGGCGATACCGACGAGGCCTTCTTCGAGGTTCGGGCGACAGCTTAGCCTAAAAGGGGACGGGACCGGTCGGCCCGGCACAATGGCCACCGACCCAGCACACGAGGAATCTCACGCATGGCCGACGATGTCTCCATGGTCTTCTTTGCATCGAATGCCGACAGCCCCGATCTGGACGCCGCATCGCGCCTGCTGATCGCTCAAGGCCTGGATGTCGCGGCCGATGGCGATGCGCTCGTCGTCCAGTGGGAGGAGGACGGGCCCGCCCTTCGAATCAGACTGTCCGCCGCGCCGCATGTGAGCGCGGAAGCCATCGACATCGCCAAGGACACCATGCACGCCACGGCCATGCGCGAATGCGATGCACGCTTCGAGATCGACATCGAGGACCTCGACGAAACGCTGGACGAGATCAACACGCTGATCGAGGTCCAGGCAACGCTGCAGGATGCAACGGGCGGCTACCTGTTCAATTCGTGGAACGGCGAGCTGAGCGCACCGGATTCATCGCAGGCCTGATTCCGGCGCGACGCCACGCACACCTCGGGCGCAGACAAAAAAACGGGTCAGAGCTTGTGGCTCTGACCCGTTGTTCCATCTCGCGATGATTGTTGGTCGTGTGAAACCGATCTAAAGATGGCCCACATACCGCATGGATGTTGACTTCTATGACTTCGCAGTAGCTGCCGTACCCCCTTTTGTACCCCCGCAACGACCTGTGTGGTTTATTTGCGTCAATCCCGCCATCGGCAAGAGCCCTGTCGCCCCGACCACGCGGAGTTGCTAACGAAGCCTCAACAGTCAAGGCGATCATCTCAAGCGCCAACGCTCTGCTGCGTACGGCCGAGTACATGCTGACTAAGTACTGACTCGGTCACAAAACCGTCACTGCCGATCTCTAGATTAAACGTTTCCACGTATCTAGAAAGATCTAAATGAAAAACTTGGCCGGTCCCAAACAGATCGACTTCAACGACGAAGACTCCAACACGTCGCCTAACCCTACATTCGACTCGGTGCTCGCCGCACGGTTGAGCCGTCGAGGTATCTTGCGCGGCAGCGTCGGCACAGCCGGGACGGCCTTACTGGGCGGCCTGGCTGTCGCGGGCTGCGGTGGTGGCGGCAGCAACGGTGTCAGCTTCCCCGTGCTTCCGCCCGCGCCGGCACCAGCCCCCAGCCCGGCGCCGGCACCCCAACCCCCAACGGAGAAGCTTCTCGGCTTCGGTGCCGTCGCAAAGAGCCTGGCGGACGTCGTATCGGTACCCGTCGGGTACTCCTTCAGCGTCATCTACGCTCTTGGCGACCCGTTGACGAGTGGCACGCCCGCGTACAAGAACGATGGCACCGACACCGCCTTCGAAAATCGTGCAGGCGACCACCACGACGGCATGGAGTGGTTCGGCCTCGATGCCAACGGGAAGCTCTCGCTCACGGCCACTGATCGCGGCGTGCTCGCCGTCAATCACGAGGCCACGACCAATGAATCGCTGAGCTCGTTCTTCCTGCACGCCAATGGGGGGACCTCGACGTTGCCTCGGCCGGCCTCCGAGGTGGACAAGGAGATCGCCATCCACGGCATCTCGGTCGTGGAAGTCGCCAAGACGTCGGGGAAGTGGGCAACGGTCGCAGGATCCAACTTCAATTTCCGGTTGACGCCCTTGAGCGACATCGAGATAACAGGTCCGGCCCGCGGGAGCAGCCTGCTGATCACCAAATACTCGACCAACGGCACCCGCACTCGCGGCACCTTGAACAACTGCGGCACCGGCAAGACGCCGTGGGGCACCTTCCTCACCGGCGAGGAGAACTGGTTCGGCTATTTCACGCGCGCCGCTGCGGACGATGCAGCCCGCGGGGACAAGAGCGTTGTGGCTCTCAAGCGATACGGCAGCACCCAGGGTGGCGCGTCACGGCATGGCTGGGAGAGCGCCGGCCCCGAGGACCGCTTCGCGCGCTGGATCATCAGCAAGGCCGGCGTCTCCACGGACGGCAGCGACGACTACCGCAACGAACTCAACGGCATGGGCTACATCGTCGAAGTGGATCCACTCGACAAGGCGAAAACCGCTCGCAAGCGCACCGCCCTGGGCCGATTCGCTCACGAAAGCGCAGCCTTCGGCAAGCCGACAGTTGGGCAGCCGCTGGTCGTCTACATGGGCGACGACGCGCGCAACGAGTACATGTACAAGTTCGTGTCGACGGCGCTCTGGGCTGCCGCTGATGCCAATCCGGCCGATCGCCTGGCCATTGGCGACAAGTACCTGAACGACGGCAAGCTGTACGCCGCGAAGTTCAATGCCGATGGAACCGGCACCTGGCTGGAACTCAGCTTCACCAACGCGGCAGTTTCCGGCTACGCCGGCTACGCCTTTTCCAACCAGGCCGATGTCGCCGTTCATTCGCGCATTGCAGGCGATGCGGTGGGGGCGACCAAGATGGACCGCCCAGAATGGGGAGGCGTGAACCCTGCCAACGGCGAGATCTACCAGACGCTGACCAACAACAGCAATCGCCGACTCGAGCCGAGCGGCTCGTCGCAGGTCGCTCTCGACGCCGCGAATCCGCGGGCCTATGTCGACATGAAAGGCTCGACCTCGCAGCCCGGCAACCCGAACGGGCACCTTCTGCGCATGAAGGAAGGCAGCGCCGGCGGCGCTGCCACGACCTTCACCTGGGACATCTACCTCTTTGGCGCAGAAGCTGGCGCGGACAAGGGCATGGTGAACATCTCTAGCCTCACCGCCGATCAGGACTTCTCGAGTCCGGATGGCCTGGTGTTCAGTCCCGCGACGGGAATCTGCTGGATCCAGACGGATGACGGTGCCTACACGGACGTCACGAACTGCATGATGCTTGCCGCGTTGCCCGGCAAGGTCGGCGACGGTGGTGCGAAGACCTTGAGCTACACGAAGGCAGACAGCAGCAAGGTCGATGTGCTGACCCAGGTCGGCAAGGCCCCGACGGCCGATACCCTGAAACGCTTCCTGGTCGGACCGGTCGGATGCGAGCTCACGGGCTTTTGCGAAACGCCGGATGGGAAGGCCATCTTCGTGAACATCCAGCATCCGGGTGAGACCACAAGCCAGGCCAACCTGGCCGACCCGTCCAAGTACACGAGCCGCTGGCCCAGCAATGCTGGCTACGGCGCGGGCTCGCGTCCGCGCTCGGCAACGATCGTGATCACGAAGAACGATGGCGGTCGCATTGGCACTTGAGTGAGCGCAGGCGGCATCGCAAGTGCTGCCCAGCTTCAAGAGGGGCGCCGACGGATGTCGAGCGCCCGTGCTGTTTGGGGAGGCAGGACAGCGCGCAGTGCGCGCGTGCGTCGATGGTGACGTCGTGTGCTGACTCAGGCCCGCGCAAGGCGCTTGCGGGCAGGAGCCCGGCGTCGATCGACAGCCTCTTCCACACACTGGGGGAGCTCCACTTCGCAGCCTTCCGCCGAGCCGTCGCAGCAGTGCTCTACGAGGAACGCGAGCAGCTCGTTCATCGGCGCAAACTGTGCGCGGTAATAGACGAATTTGCCTTCTTGCGTTCCCTGGATGAGGCCGGCGTGAGTCAGTTCCTTCATGTGGAACGACAGCGTCGCACCGGCCAAAGAGAGCTCCTCACCGATCTTGCCGACGGACATTCCGTCGCTGCCCGCGACCACCAGCAGGCGGAAGATGGCCAGTCGAGAAGGCTGCGCCAGGGCAGCCAGGGCGACTACGGCTTTTTCTGAATTCATGGAGCTTTTGGGCGAGGCAGACTTTCCCATATGACAGGGTGATTCGATGAGTATGGCCCGAGCATATGACAGTCCCGTTTCAAACACGTCATCCGTCTGTCACGATCCTTCGCAAAGATACTACAAGTCCAGAAATCTAGATTTATGGATTTATTTTTTGCACCCTCTCATTTCGATCCCAGTGCTCTCCTACGATATTCCCAAAAGCGCGCTCGTCGTTGCCAAAGACTCGGAGGCTCTCGAGTTGATTTGCGCGACGTGCGGACGCGGTGGCTTCGATGTGCTTCGAGCGCGCAACTGCGTGGATGCCACCCGGTCGCTCGGGATCGGAACGCCCAAACTCGTCATCATCGACGTTCCCCGCAGCGGCGGGCCTGCAGTATTGGAATGGGGACGGAAGTTGCGCGAGCAGCCTCGAACTGCTCACCTTCCCATTCTCGCCACCAGCACGTACGGAGATTCCGATACAGCAGTGATCGCACTTGACGCGGGAATGGACGACTACGTACTACGACCGTTTTCCTCGCGCGAACTGCTGGCACGAATCAAGGCCGTTGTGCGATGCCGCGCCCCTGAGTTGCTGGGGGAGGATGTAGTCTCAGGTCCCCTGAGCTTTCGCTGGGTGCATCGCGAAGTCCTCGCGGTAGTTCAAGGAAGTACGAAGAAAGTCCAGATCGGACCGACGGAGTACCGGCTGCTCTATTTCCTGGTTACTCATCCAGAGACAGTGCACTCCCGCACGGAACTTCTCGACCGCGTGTGGCCGCCTGGCGCACGCATTGCTGCACGAACCATTGACGTCCACATACGACGCTTACGCGATTCCCTGGCCCCGTTCGGGTTACGAGACACCGTCGAAACCGTTCTCAAAGGCGGCTATCGATTCACACTCCAAAAGAGCGGATGAATGACAGGAGCCGATCAGCTACAGCGGCTGCAGTACGGAAATGTTCGCCAATCTCTCTTCAAGATTCCTCAGGCCAGCCGAAGGTCGAGTCGCCTTCCCATAGCCAGTAAGGCTGCGGCGATAGTGTCGATCTTTGTCGGATGATGCAAGTCAACAAGGCGTGTCACCTCTTGAGGGCGCGCATTCATCAGCCGCGCCAGTTCTGCTGGACGTTTGCCTTGAGCAATCATCTCGTTCAGCAAAAGCACCTTTGCAGAAACGCTTGCGGGCAAGTCCACTGCGACCTGTCCTTTTTTCAGCGGAGAGGGCATTGGCACTGGCCGCCTGTCCTCGAAATAGAAGTCCATCGCGGTCGTCAAGGCATCGGCCGCAAGCTTGATCGCTTCGACTCGTTCCTTGGCGCCGGTCATTGCTTCCGGAATATCCGGGAAGGTCACCAGGTATCCACCGCCATCCCGCGCCACTCGTGCGGGGTAGCTAAACATGGGTCATCTCAATCTTTGATTCCGAGTTGCCGCAGGATCGCTTTGCGCAGTCCATCGCCCAACTCCTTGGCATGACGCGGTAGCGTCGTCTGTTTACCGTTGACGTAGATCTTGGTGTGCTTTGCACCCTCAACGAACTTGGCGCCCTTCGACGCAAGGAAGCGCTTGAACTCCGATGTTTTCATTTGTCCAACTAAGTTGATGAGCGCGGGAGGTCGCTCGATTTGCAGTTGCCATTTCTCGGTGTCCTTGATCAAGTGGAAGATTCAACCTATTGGTGCCCTCGACCTCACTTGCAACGTCTACGTGCGCGCATGTTGTTCGGCGAAGGAGGCTTGCCGATGTTCCCTGCCACTCGGGAAATTCGGAAAGCCCGGTGCCAGTATAAACAAAAATGTTGATTCAAGCGAATGTATCGCTCGGCCCGTAATCGGCCGCGCCCCTGTGGAGCGCATCGAGCCGCGATGCGGCAAGATCTGTGCATGGGCCTCTTGAACTTTCTCGTGAATATGATCGTCCCTGCTCCACGGCCAGAGCCGACCCAGGCGTTTGCGCCCGTGGACGTCGATGGAAGCCCGCGCTGGGCGCCACCGAAGCGCCCGCCGGAACGCAAAGGCGAGCACAAGACGGCAGACGAATTGGAGGCCGAACGTGCGAGCCTCGCAGCTCACATGCTGGAGCTCGCGCAGAAGCGAATTGCGCGGGACTTCGCGCGGGCGCAGGCCGCAGGAATCACCCACTATCGCTGGCGCTCCTTGGGCGACAGCGGCGGCGCCTGCCCCACATGCGTCAGCCGGGAAGGAAAGAAATTCCGCCTGGATCGACGTCCGCCCGATGGTCACCCGGGCGAAGCATCGTGCGGTGAACGAGGGTACTGCCGCTGCTACCCCGAAATGGTCATCCCCGGATTCGACTGACCTTTGACGAGATGTAGCCTGCCCGGCGACTCAGTTCCAGGGCCTTGCCGACCGGCAGGCTTTTTTGCTCGAGCCACATCACGGCAACCCATCGCGGCTCACGTTGAACCGACCGTCGACGCCGCCACAGCGCGTTGACAGGCTCCGTTGGCGATTACTTGATCTGCTTCCCCCAGTACGCCTGAATCTGTTGGACCAGCGTGCCCGGCAGCGGGACATAGTCGAACTTCTGAGCATCCGCCTGGCCGCTTTCGAGAGCCCACTTGAAGAAGCTCAAGGCTTCCTTGCTGGCCGAAGCATTCTTCGGATCCTTGTACATCAGCACGAAAGTGGTCGCAGCAATAGGCCAGGAGTCCTTGCCGGGTGCGTCGGTGATGACCTCATAGAAGTCCTCAGCCTTCCATTCCGCGCTTGCTGCAGCGGCCTGGAAAGATGCCGCGTTCGGGTCCACAAACACGCCAGCCTTGTTCTTGACTTGGGCGTACTTCATCTTGTGCTTCACGGCGTACGACAACTCGACGTAGCCGATCGAGCCCTTCGTGGCATTGACGTAGGTAGCCACCCCCTCATTGCCCCGGCCGGCCATCCCGACCGGCCATTGCACTACGGTGTCACTGCCGACCTTGGCCTTCCAATCCTCACTGACCTTTGACAGGTAGTTCACCCAGTTGAAAGTCGTGCCCGAACTGTCCGATCGGTGGACGACAGTGATCTTCTGATCGGGCAGCGCTACCCCCGGATTGAGCGCTGCGATCGACGGATCATTCCATTTGGTCACCTTGCCAAGGTAGATGTCGGCAAGGACCGCGCCCGTAAACTTCAACGGCGCCGGTGTCGCAACGTCTACGTTGATCACCGGCACGACGCCGCCGACTACAAGAGGAAACTGGGCCAAGCCGCTCTTGCTCAGTTCTTCTGGCGGCAGCGGCTTGTCCGAGGCGCCGAACGTAACCATGCCGGCCTTGATCTGGGCGATGCCACCGCCAGAACCGATCGACTGGTAGTTCACTCTCGCGCCAGTCTGGTCGTGGTACGTGGCAGCCCATTTGGAAAGGATCGGGAAGACAAACGTCGATCCAGCGCCCATCACGTCTGCAGCGTGCGCGGTCACTGCCGCGAACGCCAGGACGCCGGCGACGGTACGCATCAGGCCGAATGCCGCTCGCCCCTTCATGGCGCCGCGGTGAAGTGCCGCTGACCCGACCGGGGTCCAATGCGGTTGTTGAAAGTCAAGCATGGCAGCCGCTCCTTATTTCCATATTGCTGGTTATGTGGAATCGAAGTTTGTCCATCGACCATGACATATCCATGACACCCCCCTCTCGATCGGCCCAACGGCCTCCTTCTTCCCGGAGTAGCTAGGCCTGCCCTGCGGCAGACGATCAAGCCGTCTTCGACGGCACGGGAAGCCTGCTCTTTGAGCCCAGCGGCGCTCGGCACGGCCACAAACTCCTCGAGACCGTCACCCAGTTGTCACAAACGCTCTACAGAATTCGGCAAACATTTCTACAACTCTAGAAACATGGTGATCTAGGAATGTGGATCTGAGCGGTGCTTCGGCGTGCACCGCTGCATCGACGTCTCGGCGCGCGGCGGGCAATCCGCTGCGCATCGAACAACCAGCCATCGTTGTCTTTCCATCAGGAGCTTCTCGATCATGACTACATCCACTCTTACTCGCTCTCCGATTCGGGCTGCTGTCGCCGGCATCATCATTGCGATCGCTTCGGTCGCCTCGCACGCCGCCGAGATCACAGGTGCCGGCTCTACCTTCGTCTATCCGATTCTGTCCAAGTGGTCGGCGAGCTACAACGCCAAGAAGGGCACCAAGATCAACTACCAGTCGATCGGCTCCGGCGGTGGCATCGCACAGATCAAGGCCGGAACCGTGACCTTCGGTGCATCAGACAAGCCGCTGCCGCCGGAGGAGCTCGCAGCCGCCGGCCTGGTGCAGTTTCCGGTGGTGATCGGCGGCGTGGTGCCGGTGGTAAACATCGAGGATGCAAAGGCCGGCGACATGCGCTTCACCGGTCCTCTCCTTGCCGACATCTTCCTCGGCAAGGTGACCAAGTGGAACGACCCCGCGATCGCCGCCCTGAATCCCAAGATGAAATTGCCGGACCAGAAGATCACGGTGGTGCATCGCTCCGACGGCTCCGGCACGACCTTCAACTGGGTGAACTACCTGTCGAAGGTCAGCGAGGAATGGAAGAGCAAGGTCGGTGAAGGCACCTCGGTGAACTGGCCAGCCGGTGTCGGCGGCAAGGGGAACGAAGGCGTGGCCGCCTATGTGAACCAGATCAAGGGATCGATCGGCTACGTCGAACTGGCCTATGCGATGCAGAACAAGATGAAGTACGCCGAGGTCAAGAACAAGGCAGGTGTCTTCGTCGACCCCACGCTGGAAACCTTCCAGGCGGCGGCGGCCGGCGCGGACTGGTCGGCACCGGACTTCTACGAAGTGATCACCGATGCCGCCGGCAAGGACTCGTGGCCCATCACCGCGTCGGTCTTTGTGATGATGTACAAGCAGCCGAAGGACACCGCACAGTCGAAGGAAGCGCTCGAATTCTTCAGGTGGGCCCTGCAGGACGGTCAGGCTGACGCGAAGTCGCTGGACTACGTCTCGCTGCCGTCCACGCTGGTCAAACAGATCGAAGCGTACTGGGCAAAGAACATCAAGTAACGACAGCCCGGGAGATCAGGCGGTCCGGCCAGCCCGCCGCGTGATCTCCCCTTGCGGAGTTCTTGTATGTCTCGAATTCAGACCCTGCCTGTGAGCACCACCATGCCGAAGAAGCGCACCGCGCGCGATGAACAGTGCGACGCTCGCAACGATCGCCTTTTCCGGTACGTCGTCTTCGGCTGCGCCATGTTCGTCCTGGTTGCGCTCATGGGTGCTGCTCTATCGATGCTGTGGGGTGGCAAGGAAGCCTTCGCCACCTTCGGATGGTCCTTCATCTGGAACTCCGACTGGGACGCCGTACAGAAGAAGTTCGGCGCGCTGGTCCCCATCTACGGCACGCTCGTGACGGCAGCTATCGCCATGCTGATCGCAGTCCCAGTGAGCTTCGGCATTGCGCTGTTCCTCACCGAAATCGCGCCTACCCGGATCCGTCAGCCCGTGGCCGCTGCGGTTGAACTGCTTGCGGGCATCCCTTCGATCATTTACGGCATGTGGGGACTCTTCGTGTTCGTGCCCTTCATGGCCAACCACGTCACCCCGTGGCTGGACGAGCACGTCGGACCGCTCCCCCTCATCGGGCCGATGTTCCAGGGGCCACCGATCGGCCTGGGCATGCTCACCGCCGGCATTGTGCTGAGCATCATGGTCATCCCATTCGTTTCGTCGGTGATGCGGGAAGTGTTCATGACCGTTCCGCCCCAGTTGAAGGAGTCCGCATACGCCGTCGGCAACACGACATGGGAGGTGGTCTGGGACATCGTCCTGCCGTACACGCGTTCCGCCGTGGTTGGCGGCATCTTCCTGGGCCTGGGCCGCGCCCTGGGCGAAACGATGGCGGTGACTTTCGTGCTGGGCAACGCCCACCTGCTGTCCGCCTCGCTTCTCGAGCCGGGCAACTCCATTGCCGCCACCATTGCCAACGAGTTCACGGAAGCCGATTCGCCCGTCTACCTTTCGTCGCTGATCGCGCTGGGCTTCCTGCTGTTCATCGTCACCTTCATCGTGCTGACAATCGCGCGCCTGATGCTCAGCCAGCTCGCCCGCCGCGGAGGGGCATCGTCATGAGCAGCTGGACCCGTCGACAACTCAAGGACTACGTCGCCAAGGCGCTCGCCATCGCCGCGACGCTCTTTGGTCTCTTCTGGCTCGCCTGGATCCTCTGGACCACCGTGAGCAACGGGCTACCCGCATTGAAGTGGGAGCTGTTCACCCAGATGACGCCGCCCCCGGGCCAGGACGGTGGCCTGCTCAACGCCTTTGCCGGCAGCATCATCATGAGCGGCCTCGCCGTGCTGATCGCGACGCCGATTGGCATCGCGGCCGGCACGTACCTCGCCGAATATGCGCGCCACACCAAGCTGGGTGCGACGATCCGCTTCGTCAACGACATCCTGCTGTCGGCGCCGTCGATCGTGATCGGCCTCTTTGTCTACGAGCTGATGGTCCGGCAGATGGGGCACTTCTCCGCGTTGGCCGGTGCGGTGGCCCTCTCGTTCATCGTGCTGCCCGTGGTGGTACGAACCACCGACGAGATGCTGCAGCTCGTGCCGTCCACGATGCGGGAGGCGGCGCTGGCACTGGGCATCCCGCAGTGGAAGGTCATCCGCCAGGTGCTGTACCGGGCAGCCCTGTCCGGGATCATCACGGGCGTGCTGCTCGCGATCGCGCGCATCTCTGGGGAAACCGCTCCACTGCTCTTCACGGCACTGAACAACCAGTATTGGACGAACGACCTGACACAGCCGATGGCCAACGTGCCGGTCGTGATCTTCCAGTACGCGCTCAGCCCCTATGAGTTCTGGCATTCACTCGCCTGGGCCGGCGCCTTCGTGGTGACGATCCTGGTCCTTGTGCTGGGACTGATCTCGCGCGGCCTTCTGCTTTCCAGGAAATCCCATGACTGAAACAACTTCGGCACGTGTGAGCGCGCTCCGACCGGCCTTCCAGCAGCCGACCCCGCCCGCGAAGATCGAAACGCGCAATCTGAACTTCTTCTACGGCAACTCGCACGCCGTAAAAGGCGTTAATCTGACGCTGCGCGAAAAACGCGTCACGGCGCTGATCGGACCCTCGGGCTGCGGCAAGTCCACGCTGCTGCGAATCTTCAATCGCATCTACGCCGTCTACCCCAAGCAACGCGCCGAGGGCGAGGTGTTGCTCGACGGGAAGAACATCCTGTCCAAGGACTACTCGATCAATCGGCTGCGCACCAAGGTCGGCATGGTGTTCCAGAAGCCCGTGCCGTTCCCGATGTCGATCTACGACAACGTCGCCTATGCCATTCGCCACTATGAGAATCTGTCTCGGGCAGACATGGACCAGCGGGTGGAAGAAGCGCTGCGCGCCGGCGCCATCTGGGACGAGGTGAAAGACAAGCTCAAGCAAAGCGCCCTCGGCCTGTCCGGCGGCCAGCAGCAACGCTTGTGCATCGCCCGTGCGGTCGCACTGAAACCGGAGGTGCTGCTGCTCGACGAACCGACCTCGGCCCTCGACCCACTGTCGACCGCCAAGATCGAGCAGTTGGTCGACGAACTCAAGTCTCGGTACACGCTGCTCATCGTGACGCACAACATGCAGCAGGCGGCCCGGGTTTCGGATTTCACCGGCTTCATGTTCCTCGGCGAGTTGATCGAGTACGGCACGACCGACGACCTGTTCACCAAGCCGACCAAGAAGCAGACCGAGGACTATGTCACCGGCCGCTTCGGCTGAAGGCGTTCACCACCTGAAGGTCAGCATGAACACTCCACACATTGTCAAAGCGTTCGACCTCGAGCTCACCACCCTGAAGACCAACATCGGGGCCATGGGTGCCTTCGCGGGCAGCCAGTTCACCGACGCCGTTCAGGCCTTGCTGCACGGGGACTTGGTGCTGGCGCGGCGCGTGATCGAGCAGGACCAGCAGGTCGATGCACTTCGTCGCGACCTGTCGACCTCCGCGGCCATGGTGATCGCCAAGCGGCAGCCGCTGGCCGGAGACCTCGACGAGGTGCTGGCGGACTTCCGGATCGTCGAGGACCTGGAGCGCATCGGGGATCTTGCGAAGAACATCGCCAAGCGAGCCATCGCGATCGCCGGCACCCAGTTTCCGGAAGATCTGGTGCAGGGCCTAGAGCAGTTGTCCGAGCTCGCGTCCCAGCAGTTGAGCAATGCGCTCAAGACCTTCCTGGCGCGAGACGCCGAGCAGGCGATGGTGGTGCGCCAGCAGGACGAAGCCATAGACGAGTTGCACACGGTGGTGTTTCGCGATCTGGTCTCGCGCATGGGGGCTGATCCGTCACAGGTGATCGGCTTCGTGCACCTGCTTTTCTGTGCGAAGAACATCGAGCGCATCGGCGATCACGCGACCCATATCGCGGAGGCCGCATACGTGACTGCCACGGGTCATCGTCCCGAAGCAGAACGCCGCCGGCTGGATCAGAGCAGCTCGCTCAAGAGTGCGCAGCCTGAGCAAGAGGGCTGACCGGACCTCGTATCAGCCTGGAAACTCCACGCCCGAATACGACAGCAGCCCCATCAGCACACAGGTGACCGCCAGAAAGCTCACCCACAGCAGCCACTCGCGGCCGCTGCGGCGGCTGACCAGCCACATGGCGAACACCCCTGCACAGATGCATCCGAAGTAGAGCGAAAGAGCGAAAGAGCGAAAAGCCTGCCCATCATATTTCGATACCTCCGGATTCATGGAATCGATTCTGAAGGCTACTTCATCTTCAGAATCCACGTCACGAGTGCTTTCACGTCGGCATCCGAAACCTGAGCGTTCGGGGGCATGGGGACCGTGCCCCATACGCCCGAGCCGCCCTTCTTCACCTTCGCGATGAGCTTGTCGGTCGCGTCCTTGTCCGCCGCGTACTTCGCGGCGATGTCCTTGAAGGCAGGTCCCACGACCTTGTGATCCTTGGCGTGACACGCCGTGCAGCTGTTCTTGGCCGCTAGCGCATCGCTGGCCTGCGCCAGCGGGGAAAACAGACTCAACGCCACGGCGGCGGATGCGAAGGAAATGGCTGAACGAAACAAAGGAATCTCCTATGAGGAAGTGATGACGGTGTCAGTCGCCGAGGACACGCAGCACGGCCTTCGGGACCGGGCGCTGGCGTGGGGGTTTGAACTGGCTCTCGGTGCCGATGGCGATAAAGCAGATGGCCTGCTCATGCGGCTGCAGGGCGAAGAGCGAGCGCATAGCGGGAGCATTGAGAGAACGGCCGCTGGCCAGGCCACTGCTGTATCCCAGGGACGTCGCGGCGAGGAGGACGTTCTGAATGGCGCAGCCCAACGAGATGAGGCGCTCTTGGGTGGGAATGCCGCTGACATCCCTGGCGAGATCTTCGCCATGGAGGACCGCGAGCAGCAGGCACGGTGCGCGCTCGGCCTTCTCCGCCGCCGCGCGGATTTGCGCCTGTGTCGCCCCGGGATCTCGTTCGATCAGTGCACTCACGAACGCCTTCCCGAGCGGGAGCCGTTGTGATGCAGGGATCAGCACGAAATGCCATGGGGTCAGCTGGCCATGGTCGGGCGCGGTCACAGCTGCAGCCATCAGTTGCTCCAGGTCGGCAGGCCCCGGTCCTGGCTCGACCAGGCGCCGCGCGGAGACTTGGTGCCGTGCAGCCAGGAGGGAAACCAGATCACCGTCGATGACGCCGACGTCCCGGGGCGGCATCGAAGGCGTGCCGCCTGCGTCGACCGGCCGTGGTTGCAAAGTCTTCATGCGGATCGTCAGGCAAAGTGCCGGTCCTTGAACGAAACCGTGGCCTTGTAGTCGGCCAGGGTCCCGACACGACGGATGCTCGCCCAGGCCCCCTTGTAGTACGGGATCACGTTGCGATCGGTCCAGTCGCTGGTGACGTGGCCAGCTGTGCCGTTGAAGTAACCGAAGAGCATGAATGTCTGCCCTTGCTTGATGGACTTCGTCGGGTAGACCATCGCGTAGGTGCTGCCGTAGTCGTTGAAGACCTCGACCACATCCCCCGCCGCGACACCCGATGCCTTGGCATCGTCGGGATTCATCTCCAGGTAGGCCATCGGATAGCGTCCCCTGACCTGTTCGTTGTACTGGTCGTGGTACGCGGTCTGCCAGACCTCGTTGGCGCGGCCGTTATTGATCCAGAACTTGTGCTTTTCCTTCTGCGCCGCCACCGGCTTGGGCAGGCCATTCCACGGCGCGGGCTTAAAGGCGGCCTTTCCATCCTTCGTGTCGAACTTGCCGTCGGCGTAGATCATCTCCGTACCGATCAGCTTGCCGTCCTTGACCTCCTTGATCGGCAGCTGCACGCCGTTATTGCCCGCCTTGCGCAGCAGCTCATAGGTCGCCAGGTAGCCCGTGCTGCCGCCCTGGCTATCGATGGCGCTCACACCGGGCCTGCCCGCCTGCCTGAAGCCGTCATTGAAGGCGTCTTCCTCCGTTTTCCAGTCGAAGCCGTCGAACTGCGCCGCCATCTTTGCGTTGCCGGCCTGCGTGTAGAGCGCCTTCAGCGTGTTGGCGATGTCGGCGGCGATGAGGCAGTCCGGCCGCGCCGAGCCGGGTGGGTCCATGAAGCGCTCCGACAGGCGCAGCCGGCGCTCGCCATTCATCGAGGTCAGGTTCATCTCGCCCGGCTGGGCGGCGGGCAGCAGCAACTGGGCAGCCTCGGCCAACTTTGTGGGGTACAGGTTGATGCCGACGACGAACAACCCACCCTTGTTCTTGCACGCGTCGTAGATCACGTCAACCATTGCGGCCACATCGGCGCCGCGCGCCTTGACCATCGCCTCGCGCACGATGTTGGCCCGCCGGGTCAGCACCGCGCGGTGCTGCTCCGCGTTGTTGGTCGTCTGGAACGGGTTGGTGCCCCAGATCGTGTACATCAGACCGCGTCCCTGGATGACCTCCTGGTCGATGTAGATCTTCTTGTCCCCGGGGTATGGTGGGCGCGTGTAGCCCTCCTGGTGGCCACCCATGCGGACGACCCCGGTCCCGCGGCGCCCCACGTTCTGCGTGGCAATGACAAGGCTCACCAGAGCGCTCTGGATGACATAGTTGTCGTTGCCCCAGATGATCCCTTTCTCGTAGGGGTGCATCGTGCGCGGGCGATGCCCCGAGGCCTTCGGCTTGTAGGCCCACTCGGCCGCCTGCTTGATCTTGTCGACGGACAGGCCGGTGACCTTCGCGCCGTCCTCGAGCGACATGCGGTTGGTCTTCACCGCGTCGTCGAAGCCCGATGTGTGCTGGGCGATGAACGCCTTGTCGTGCCAGCCCTGGTCGACCACGTAGGTGAACAGCGTGTTGAACAGCGCCGTGTCAGTGCCCGGCTCCAGATCCAGGTGCAGCACGTTCTCCTTGCCCGCAATCTGCTCGGCGATGGCGATCGTGGAGGTGCGGCGCGGGTCCACCACGATCAGCTTGGCGGCGGCCGTGGTCTCCCCCTGGAACCACTTTTTCTTCTTGTCGGCGGTGCCGCCCGAGAGGTTGGGCACCCAGTGATTCAGGAAGTAGTTCGTCTGGGTTTCATACGGGTTGCAGCCGGTGGCCAGGATGCAGTCCGCAACCTCGGCATCTTCGTAGCTGTTGTTGAGCTCGCCAATGCCCATCTCGCGGGTGGCGTGGCATTCGGAGTTGTAGGCCGGCCGGTTGTGGATGCGCACCATGGGTGTCTTGAGCGCCGAGAACATCAGCTTGCCCGTGCCCCAGGTGTTCTCGAAGCCGCCTCCGGCGCCGCCGTGGTCGAAGCAGTCGAACATCACGCCAGAGGGACCATCAGTGTCGAGGATCTTCTTCGTCACGCCGGCATAGATGGCCAGCGCTTCGCTCCAGTTCGTATCGAGCCACTCACTGCCCCGGAAGATCCGCGGCGTCTTCAGCCGCTCCTTGCCGATGCCATCGGCCGAGTACATGTACGAGCCCATCTTCCCGCCACGCGTGGAGGACAGGCCGCTGTTGACCACGCATTCCTTGTCCGGCACCACCATGATGTTCCAGCGCTTGCCCGAACGATCGGTGATGGTGTTCGTCATGGCCGGCGTCATCGTGAGCGCCATTGGCGGCACCTGTTTGCGGAAGTCCACGCCCAGCGCGTTGTCTCCGGGAGCTCGACCGCCTTCGCGGTTCGCATCCCATTTATAGACGTGATACCCGCAACCGACGATGCAGAAGTGGCACGTCATGTTGGTCTTCTGGGCATCCTTGGTGGGCAGCGCGATGCGGTCCCGGATCTCGGTGGTCATGGTCTTGCCCCTTACAGCACGTTGGACTGGCGGCCGTAGAGCAGCCCGTTGATCGCAACGGCCTGCAGGCTGTCGCTGCGCGCGTCGTACTCCAGCAGCACCTGTGGCAGGTCCTCCGTGGCCTGCCCGCAGACCATCTGACCGCTGTTCTCGGGGTCGAACACCGAGAAATGGCAGCCGCATTTGAAGGTCCGGGTGCCGGGGTCGTACGCCACGGGGCAACCCATGTGCGTGCACATCCCGCTGTACGCCACGATGTCCTTGTTGGGGCCAACGCCGCCCGGTACCGGCGTCCCCATGCGGATGGCGTAGCACGGAGAGCTCGCGTCCGGGTAGCTGAAGCTGACGGCCTGGTTGACGGGCATGGCGCTGGCCTTGCCGACCGCGCGGCGCGGGTATTTCAGGGTTGTGGCGCCCGGGGCGAGTTGCGCTACGGGCTGGGCAGCATGGGCGGGCGTCAGGCTGGAGGTGGCCAGCGCGGCCGCGCCGCCGCCGCTGGTCAGCATGAAGATCCGCCGACTGACTTTCGGGTTTTCCATCGTGTCTCCGTTGTTGGGCAAGCGCTTCTCCATGCGCAAGACAGGTGCCAACGGAGCGTTCCAATGTTTTCAACGACTTAGGACGACAGCGCCTCGGGAATGTCCGGATCACGTAACGCCATGCCGGCGAGTAAGTTACGAATTCGTAACCCCTACGACCCCTAGTATGCGACGAAGAACGCTGCTCCAGGCACTGCCCGCGCTGGCCGGATGGACTTCCCTGGACGCCAGCCGCGCCGCCGAACGTCCGCGCATTCGCATCGGGCTGACGGCGGTCATCCTGGCCGACCAGGTCGCGTTTCTCTCGCGATGGGGCGACTACCTGTCCAGCCGGACCGGGGCGTCCGTGACCTTCTCGGCGCGCGAGTCCTACCAGGAAATCCTGGACCTGCTGTTCAGTGGCCAGCTCGAGGCCGCCTGGATCTGCGGCTATCCCTACGTGCTCCAGCAAACCCGTCTCGAACTGCTGGCGGTGCCCATCTATGAGGACAAACCGCTGTATCGGTCCTACCTCATCCGCCCGGCCAGCAAGAGCAATGGCATCGAAGGCTGGACCGATCTGAAGGGGCGTGTGCTCGCGTATTCGGACCCTCTGTCCAACTCGGGATGGCTGGTACCGCAAGCGCAGTTGCGCGCTGCGGGCTTGCTTCCGCGCGATCTGCGCCGCGGCTTCTTTGCCCATGGCCATCGAAACGTCGCGGAAGCCGTGGCCGCCCGGCTGGCCGACGCCGGGTGCATCGACGGCTACGTGTGGGAGACGATGCGGCGGCAGAAGATGACAGCAGCCGAGCGCACCGAGGTCGTCTGGCGCTCCGAACCCTACGGTTTCCCGCCGCTGGTGGTGCGCAAGGGAGCGCTTGGTGAACTCACCCAGCAGCTGCGATTGTCATTGCTCGCCATGAGCCAGGACGTGGAAGGCCAGGGTTTACTGCAGGCGCTCAACCTCGATGGTTTCGCGCAAGAGCCGGGCGGCATCTTCGCTTCGATCGAGAAGCTGGCGGCCGAGCAGGCACGCGTGAGCTGACGCCATGCTCGGCCGCTTGCCTTACCGCTTCCAGATTCCCTTCGGACTGGTGCTGGCCGTCGTAGTGTCAGCGCTGCTGGTATCGGCCGTGGCCGCCCAGATTTCCGCACGCTCGGTGCGCCAAGAGATCCTCTCGACGGTCAGGCAATCCATGGTCCTGCTGAGCGCGCAGGCGCGGCCGTTGCTGGCGTCCGAGGACACCTGGCGCGCCTTCACCCTGCTGCGCGATACCGCGGCCCTGCTGCCGGGTGCCGATCACGGACAGACACGAGGAGCGATCCTGGACGCAAAGGGTCGCTTCCTGGCTGGCTCTGATCCCGCCCGGCTCGCTACTGGCGAGCAGGCTCTCGGCCAGCGGGTCGGCACAAGGGTCACGCCTTCGGCGCAGGAGATCCGCGGCCACATGGAACTGCCCGACCAGGCCGGGGACCTGACGCTGGTCGAGCCGATCCAGAGCGAAGACGGCGAGGTGCTCGGTTTTGTCTACGTGGAGGTCGACGCACCGGTATTCGCGCCCGACTGGGTCGCGGTCGCTCAGCCAGCGCTCATCGGCGCCATGCTCGCGGCCGCATTGCTCGCGCCGGCCGGCTGGTGGCTCGGCGAACGCATGGGGCGCCCGATCGCCCAGATTGCCGACTGCATTGCCCGAATCGGCAACACGAGCGCAGCGCAGCTGCAGGCAGAAGTGCCCGAAGCCAAGGATCCGGAACTCAACCGGATCGGCAATGCCGTGCGGCGCCTGCTTTCCGAGCTCGAGGTACGGCAAGCCGCGGAGCAGCGCGCCTTGTCGGCGGAGCGTCTTGCAGCCGTCGGCCGCATCACTGCGGCGGTCGCGCACGAGATCAACAATCCGCTGGCCGGCTTGCTCACGGCAGCCCAGACACTGCGCATTCACGGCGCATCCGAAGAGGCGCGCCTGAGGAGCATCGATCTTGTCGACCGTGGCCTGAAGCAGATCCAGACGATGACGGCAGCGCTGCTGCCCCAGGCCCGGGTGGAAGACCGTGCCTTGCAGCCGGGCGATGTGAACGACGTCATCACGTTGGTGCAACCCGAGGCCACGCGGCTGGGCGTCCGCCTGACGCATGAAGTCGAGATCGCATCGGCATTTCGCGTTCCCTCAGCCGTCGTGCGGCAGGTGCTGCTCAACCTCTTACTCAACGCCATCAAGGCGGCTGGCAGCAGTGGTCAGGCGCATGCGGCTGTGCACGCCGACGCGCATACCGTGAAGGTCACGGTCAGCAACAGCGGCGCGCAGCTGACACCGGATGCGCTGGAGGCCCGGCTGGCCGCGGAAGGCGGCAACGATCCGCGCGGCTTCGGCCTGTGGATCTGCCGCGAGATCGCCAATCGCTTCAGCGGCGGCTTTGGCCTGCTGCACTCCGCCACCGCGGCGACAGAGTTGTGTTTCTGGATCCCCAACATGGAAGCAAATGAGCAAGTCCCTCCTACTCATTGAAGACGACCCGATCATGGGCGAATCGCTTCAGCAGCGCTTCGAGCTGGAGGGCTTTCACGTGGTCTGGTGCCGGCGGCTCGGTGAAGCTGCGGGGCGCATCGAAGAACCGTGGGCCGCAGTCATCAGCGATGTGCGCCTGCCGGACGGACTGGCCACCGAATGGTTCGCGGGTTTGTCACCGCAGGTGCGCGCAGTGCCGTGGTTCTTCCTGACAGGCTATGGAAGCGTCAACGATGCGGTGGCCGCGATTCGCTCGGGAGCGCGCGAGTACCTGACCAAGCCCTTCGAGATCGAGCGCCTGGTCTCACTCATCCATGCGGCGACATCCTCGAGCCGCGCGCTCAACGACGAGGCAGTGCTCGGCGTCTCGAGCGCCATGCGCAAGATCGAAGACATGATCCGCAAGGTGGCGGGGCAGCGATCATCCGTGCTGCTGACGGGCGAGTCGGGGGTCGGCAAGGAGGTGGCCGCCCAGTTCATCCACAGCCTCGATCCGCGCGGCTCGCAGGCCGAGTTCATCGCCGTCAACTGCGCGGCCGTTCCCGAGAACATGATGGAGGCGGAATTCTTCGGCTACGAGAAAGGCGCCTTCACGGGAGCGCAACGGGCTCACAAGGGCTATCTCGAAAGGGCCCATGGGGGCACGCTGTTCCTTGACGAGGTCGGGGATCTGCCGCACCAGATGCAGGCGAAGCTGCTGCGTGCCTTGCAGGAGCGGTGCTTCTTCAGGCTGGGCTCGGAGCGTACGACGCGCAGCGACTTCCGGGTGATCGCTGCGACCAACCGGGATCTCTATGCCGACATGCTGGCTGGCTCATTCCGGGAGGATCTGTTCTATCGACTCGCCGTGATCAACCTGTGGCTGCCGCCGTTGCGCGAGCGGCCGGAGGACATCCGCTGGCTCGCCGAGAGGATGTTGTCGCAGCTGACGCAGGAGCACGGCAGGCCCATCGCGGTCTCCGAGCCATTCATGCGCGACGTGCTGGGGCGCACATGGAAAGGGAACGCCAGGCAGTTGCGGTCCTATATCGAACAGGCGGTGGTGCTGAGCGATCAGGGCATCGTTGATCTTCCCTTGGAGGACCGAAACCTGAGTGCCAACGAACCGTCACGGGCATCGAGCGACGAGTTCGTGCCGCTGCAGGCAATGATCGAGGAGACAGAGCGGCAGCACATCCAGCGCGCACTCGCCCGGACCGATGGCAGCGTATCCAAGACCGCGGAGCTCCTGGGTATCAGCCGCAAGACGCTTTGGGAAAAACTTAAACGCCTCAAGATGAGGACGGTCGAGGCTGAGTTGAGTCAGGCTAAGGAAGAGCGCTGACCCCCGAGATGCTGCTCGGCATTGCCGCACAACACGGACGGGGGCAAGTCCTCAAGCGAGGTTACCTCGAGGTCAAGCCGAGGTATGGGACGAGCATCTCCCGTACCTAAGCCTCCGAGACCGAGGTCACGCCCTTACAGAAGCTCTTCCCCCAAAATTGGCAGCAGTAACCAGTTCTTGATTCGCAGCCACAGGAAGTCGCCAGGAACATCCTCATGCACGATGTGCTCGCCATCCGCGTCGTGACTCAGCCACTGCGTGCGGCCGTCTGAGGAAGAGCGCAGGCGATACGCGAACTCGATATGCTCTGCGGCGATCAGGCTGTTGAATTCCTTGACCATCGCAGGACTTTCGACGACGAGCCCAAGTTCTGTGTTGATGGAAGCGGATCGGTAATCGAGATTCATCGACCCAACGAAAATTCGCTCGTCGTCCATCAGCGCGACCTTGGCATGCAGGCGGCTTAGTGATTTGCCGAAGTCACCGAAGCGTTTGGGTCGTACGGGGCCTTCAGGTGCAATCTCGTAGACCGTCACGCCGATCTTCAGTAGATCGGGCCGGTAGCGCTCATAGCCTGCATACGTGAGCGGCTCGTCCGTGGATCCGAGCGAGTTGGTGATGACCACGGCGCGACCACCGCTGGCAACAAAATTCTTCAAAACCGCCATCCCCCGGAGGCCTGGGATGAAATAGGGCGAAAGAATTTGCACACTGGTTTGCGAGGACGCGACCTCGTACAACGCGCCCTCCGAGACGCTGCCGCGGTATGCCACTTCGTGATCCAGCAAGAGCTTTTCGGGACTGTCGGCATACAGGCGCGCCGATGCCTGGTGGAGCTCAAGTTTCCCGGTGATCAACTGTTCGCCGACAGGCGAATGGCCGAGGATGTCGGAAGGTCGCAAGGCGACGTCCGGCGCTGCAGTGCGGACTCTTTCGTCGAATCGGCGTTGCGCGACGCTGGCAGAAAACGAAAGGGGCGCGAGGTCACTAATAGACCATACCTGTGCGCTGTTCCAGAACGCATCGAAGGACTTGGACAGTTCCCGAACGATCGGACCGCATGAGAGCAAGTCAACGTCGATGAAGTTGGCCGACGCGTCGCGCATAAAGTATTCGTTGCCGATATTGCGCCCGCCAGAGATCGCAAAACTGTTGTCTGCCACCAGGAGCTTGTTGTGCATGCGATGGTTGACTCGCAACAAGGAAAAGAAAGAGAGCACCAGTCGCGCGGGAAGCGCCGCCGCGCGCGAAGGCAGCGGATTGAAATGACGCACCTCGACGTTCGGGAACGTCGCCAGTGTGGCAAACAGTTCCTCCTCGCCACCCGTGTAGAGGTCATCTACGAGCAACCGAACGCGCACGCCCCTCGCCGCAGCGTCGCGAAGCTCTCTGAGGAACTGCAGCCCGGCATCGTCGCTACGAATCAGGTAGTACTGCACATCGAGTGATCGCTCGGCACTGCGCACGAGTGCAACACGTGCGTCAAAGGCGAAAGCCGCCTCGGGAAGCAACCGGAAGCCCGAAGTCACCGCTGAGCTGTTCACATGACGCTGCGCGAGTTTGCCCAGCGTCGTGTCAGCGTATTCGGCGATGGCGTGGGAAGCCTGACGATTGCCTGATGGCGAGGGCAGGCCGGCGCAGCCCACCAGAAACGCTGTGGCGAGCGTTGTGAGCAGAACACCCAATCTGCGAAATGCGCATTGCGCGAAAAACTGCATCCAAGCGTCAGGGAACATGGGCTCGCAATATAGCCGCCCTGCTTATCCCAGACGCGGGTGCATCGGCAGATTAAACATTTGTAATCCGCCCGAGCGGCGACTGACGGATTGAATTTCTAGACTGATGACAGGGAGATCAACCGACGGCCTACCGAGAGCATCCGGGCCGTCACGGCTTTCTGGCCCGGCATGCACTCACTTGGTCAAAGGAGAGCATCATGTCGTCAAAACGTAGAGGTCCAGCACTCGCCATCGCCATCTGCGCAGTTGTTCTCGCGCCCGTGGTGTACGCGGAACCATCTCACTTCGCACCCACGGAAGCTGGCGTGGTCTACCATCCCGAGCACGCGGGGCCGGCCAGACCCCGGGCCCACGTCACCGCTGAACTCGGGGCTGCTCAAAAGCATCCGTTCTGGACATGGTCGAGTCGGTACGGCGCGCCGTGGCCTGTCGCCAAGAGCGGTCCTGGCAAGACGCGCGATGAAGTTCGCAAAGAGACCCTCCAGGCGATGCGAGAAGGCACCACTCCGTCCGGCGAGAGATAGTCGAAGTCGGACGCTCTGAGCAGCGATCACCAAGGAATGTTTTCTCGGCAGGCGCATTTTTCGGCTTGTCGCGAGGCTGGGCCTTGACGGTCGCTGCACTACCACCTCAAGCAAAACTGCCCCCTTCGGCTCAACCTTTCCCGGCGGATCGGCATGCCAGCTGAGTCTGGTCAACGCGGGCCGAGTCGATCGACTCGGCGCCAGGGAAACGCATGAGACAGCCCGGTGAAATCCCGGGGAAGCATCAGACCCCAGAGGCGGCGACGACCTTGACCTTGCCCACCATGCCGGCCTGGTAGTGCCCCGCGATGAGACACGCGAAATCGAAATCCCCTGGCCGATTGAAGGTCCAGGTGATCTCGCCGGTCTTGCCGGGTGCGACATGCGCCATGTAGGGCTCGGAATGCTCCATGCCCGGGAACTTCATCATCAGCGCTGCATGGTTGTCGAGTTCCTTCTTTGTGCCGAGGACGAACTCGTGCATTACCTGTCCCTCGTTCCGAATGGAAATCTTCACAGTCTCTCCCTGCTTGACCTGGATACGATCGGGCGTGAAGCGCATGTTGTCGGTCATCCTGAATTCCAGCGTTCGCTTGGCCGCGCTCGCATCGCCGGCGATGCCCCAGTCTTTCTGCTCCTTGCGCACAGGTCCGCTCGGTGCGCCGTGATCCTCGTCGCCGTGTGCGAGGGCGAGACCTGAGAACGCCAGGGTGCTGGCGAGCATCAATATCCTGATCGGTTTCATGGGGTTCCTTTGGTTGTGGTTGGGTTCGTCTGGAAAAGGTCCGAGGTCCCGCGACATCAATGGGCCAGAATCTTGGAGAGAAAGTCCTGGGCCCGAGGTGTCCGACTCTCGGGCCGATCGAAGAATTCGTCGCGCGGGCAGTCCTCGACGATGCGGCCCTGATCCATGAAGATCACCCGATCGCTGACCTGCCGGGCAAAGCCCATCTCGTGGGTGACCACCATCATCGTCATGCCTTCGCGTGCCAGCTGCACCATCACGTCGAGCACCTCCCCCACCATCTCGGGATCCAGTGCCGAGGTCGGCTCGTCGAACAACATGACGATCGGGTCCATCGACAGCGCCCGCGCAATCGCGACACGCTGCTGCTGGCCACCGGAAAGCTGCCCTGGGAACTTGTCCTTGTGGGCCGCGAGGCCCACGCGGTCGAGCATGCGCAGCCCACGCTCGGCGGCCTCGGAGCGCGAGCGCCTGAGCACCTGAACCTGCGCCAGCGCAAGGTTGTCGGTCACGCTCAGGTGCGGGAACAGTTCAAAGTGCTGGAACACCATGCCGACGCGGCTGCGCAGTTTGGGCAAATCGGTCTTCGAATCAGTGACCGCGATGCCGTTGACCGAGATGCGGCCGCGATGAATCGGCTCGAGCGCATTCACCGTCTTGATGAGCGTCGACTTGCCCGAGCCCGAGGGGCCGCAGACCACGACCACCTCGCCCTCGCCGATGCGCGTGCAGCAGTCGGTGAGCACCGCAAACTTGCCGTACCACTTGGAGACGTTGTCAATGTCGATCATTGTTTTCATTTGCTGATTCGTCATCCATTCAGGCGGCCGATGCGGTCTTGCGCCGCTGCAGCCAGGTGACCCACCATGCGCCCGCCGTGCACAAGACCAGGTAGACCACCGCGACAAGGATGTAGACCTCGACCACGCGCCCGTCGCGCTGGCCCACTTTGCTCGCAGCTCCGAGAAAGTCGTTCAGGCTGATGACGTAGACGAGTGACGTGTCTTTGAGCAAGGCGATGGTCTGATTGATCAATGACGGTGTCATGTTGCGGAACGCCTGCGGCAGGATCACATGCCGCAAGGCTTGCCAAGGTGCCATGCCGAGCGACTGCGCCGCCTGCATCTGCCCCGCGCGCACACTGCCGATACCGGCGCGGATGATCTCGCAGTAATAGGCCGACTCTGCGAGAACGAAGGCCACCAGCGCGGCGTAGATCGGCCCGACGGAAAGGTTTGGGTCACCCGTGACGGCGCGCAACACCATGGGCATCAGGAAGTAGATCCACAGGATCGTGAGGATCAGCGGAATCGAGCGGAACAGGTTCACGTAGCCGGAGACGAGGGCCGCGACCGGGCGCGGCGCGAAGATCCGCGTGATCGCCAGCAGCGTTCCAAGGCCGATGCCCGCGGCCATTGCGGCGATCACCAGGAATGCCGTCATCTGCAGACCCTGCAGCAGATAGGGCCAGGCGCGCTGCAGGGCCGCCCAATCGAAGTCGTAGCCCATCAAGCAGCTCCCAACAGGCCCGGCACACGCACCCGAAACTCGATGCGGCGCATCAGTACGATCACGCCGTAGGTGATCGCCATGTAGATGACCGTCGCGGCAATGAAGGCCTCGAACGGGTGGGCGCTGAATTCGCTGAGCTGGCGCGTTTGGCCCGTCAGCTCCATCAGCCCGATGGTGAGCGCCACGGCCGAGTTCTTGAACACGTTCAGGAAATCTGAGGTCAGCGGCGGGATGACGATGCGCAGGGCCTGCGGAAGGATCACATGCCGGTAGGCCGCCACGGTCCCCAGCCCGAGCGCCATCGCCGCCTGCTTCTGGCTGCGCGGCACCGACTCGATGCCGGCGCGTACCTGCTCGGCCGCCTTCGCAGCCGTGTAGAGCGTGAGCGCCACCAGCACGGTGAGGAACTGGTTCGTCGTCGGGTTCATCTGCTTGAGCGCATTGCCCCAGTCGACCGGCAGCAGTTCCGGCACCACGAAATACCAAAGGAACAGTTGGACCAGCAGCGGTGTGTTGCGAAAACAGTGGATGTACGCCGTGGACAGGTAGCGCGCGGCCCGGTTGGGCAAGGTCCGTGCAACGCCGGCGATCAGGCCGAGGCCCAGCGCCAGCGTCCAGGCCAGCAATGACAGCACCACCGTCCACAGCAATCCGCGCAGCAGCATCAGACCGTACACGCCCTCGCCCGTGACCGAGGGCTTGAAGAAGATCAACCAATCCCAGGAGTAGTGCATCGTTCAGGACGTTCGGGGAAACGAATCGAGAGGCGGCGTCAGGGCATTCACAGCGGCTGGTCGTTCGGATGACGCATGAGTTCCTGCATGTCGGGCGACATCGGGAAGTTCACCGTGACATTGCCCTTCACCGCGATCGGCTTGAGGAAGTACTTTTCATACAGCGACGCGAACTCGCCGGAGCGCATCATCCCGGTGATCACGCCGTCGACAAGCTTTTTGAAGGTGACGTCGCCCTTGCGCAGCATGCAGCCGTAAGCCTCCTTCTGTTGGGGCACACCGACCACCTCCCAGTCCGCGGGATTGCGGGCCCGCGCGATGTTGCTGAAAAGAATGATGTCGTCCTGTGTGGCCGCCACGGCCCGCCCGGTCTCGACGGTCAGGAAGTTCTCGTTGATGTCCTTGGCCAGGATGATGTTGATGCCCCACTTGTTCTTCTCGTTGAGCTGCCGCAGCATGCGCTCGGCCGTGGTGCCCGCGCTCACGACCACGTTCTTGCCCACGAGATCGGACCAGTGCTTGATGCCCGAGCTCTTGCGCACCAGCAGGCGCGCACCCACCACGAAGAAGGTGGTGGAGAACGACACCTGGTTCTGCCGCTCGGCGTTGTTCGTGGTGGAACTGCACTCCAGATCAACGGTCTGGTTGGCCACCAGCGGAATGCGCGTCTGCGGCGTGACTTCCAGCGTCTTGACCTCGAGCTTGGCGAGCTTGAGGTCCTTCTTCACCTGTTCGACCACACGCTGCGAGATCTCCCACGCAAAGCCGGCTTGCTTGTTGTTGTCGTCCAGGTAGTTGAACGGAATGGACGCGCCGCGCGTGGCGACCGTGATCGTGCCGGTGTCCTTGATCTTCTTGAGCGTGCCATCCAGTGGCTGCACGGTTTGCGCGGCGACACTGGCGCACAGCGCAAGGCCGGCTAAGGCGAGGCAGGGGCGGATCAACGCGGCGTGAATAGTCGGCTTGAAGGTCATCGCAGGCTCCAGGTATCGGGAATCAGAGGTTGGAACTCGTCTCGTGGGCGCTCAAGGCATCCAGCAGCTCGTCGAGCAGCGCCTGCGGATCGTCCAGGCCAATCGACAAGCGGATGACCGGCCCTTGGACGTCACAGAAATTGCGCTTGGCGATCTCCTCCGCGGGATAGAAAGCCGCGATGCTGCGCACGCCGCCCCAACTCGCGCCGATGGAAAAGAGCTTCAGCTTTGCGAACAGTGCCCGGTAAGCGTCGTAGGAACTGTCTACGAGCTGCAGCGACATCACGCAGCCGGACTGCTTGAAATCGCGCGCCCACAGCGCATGGTCCGGCGCGCCGGGCAGCGCCGGAAAGAGCATCCGACGCACCAGGGGATGCACCGCGAGTCGTTCGGCAATCAGTTGCGCGCTGGCGGCCTGGCGCTCCATGCGCACCTGCATCGTGTCCAGGCCCCGGGCGACCAGGAAGCAATCCTCCGGGCTCACCGCCAACCCCATCTGCGATTGGAGGCCACGCAAGGACCTGTACAGGCCTTCGTCATTGATCGCGATACTGCCCATGAGCACGTCGGAATGGCCGCCCATGTACTTGGTGCAGGCGTGAATGCACAGGTCCACGCCATGCGCCAAGGCCGCGAAGCCGAGCGGGCTGGCCCAGGTGTTGTCGATGGCGGTCAGCACGCCGCGAGTGCGCGCGACGGCTGTGATCGCCGGCACGTCTTCCACTTCCATGGTCACCGTTCCGGGGGACTCCAGCCAGATGAGCCGCGTGTTGGGGCGCACGAGGCGCTCGATGTCCGCGCCAATGCGCGGCGGATAGAACTCGACCTCGATGCCGAGCGCCTGCAGCCGTTCGACGGCGAAGGATTTGGCCAGGCCGTAGGCGGCGTCGGTCATCAGCAGGTGGTCGCCCTTCTTGAGCAGCGCCAGCAGCGCACCGCAGACGGCCGCCTGTCCGGAGGGAAAGACGACGCAATGCGCGGCGCCATCCAGCTCGGCGATGCGCGTCTCAAGGGCACGCTGTGTCGGTGTGCCCGTGGTGCCATAGCTGAAGCCATCAGGAAGGCGGGTGCGGCGGTTGACGAAATCGTCGAGCGAATCGAAGACGACTGTGGAAGCACGCCAAACCGGCGGGACCAGGCTGGCGAACGCGTTGCGCCGGGGAGTGTCGAGGTTGGGAATGGAAGGGTTCACGATAGAAGAAGGAGCTGTTCGTTGGGATCGCGATCAGTTCGCGGGTGCGGATTCGATGAGCTGCAGTGCCTGCTTCATCTGGTCGACGGCCATGTTTTCGAGATCGGTATAGACCTTCATCTCCACCGTCAGGCGAGCGAAGGTCTCCTTGGCCGCGGCGATCTTGGCCGGGTCATTGGTCTTGGGGTTGGCCAGTGCCGCTTCCAGGCGCTTGTACTCGCTGGTGAGAAAGGCCGGTTGCTCGCCGACGGCGCGCAGGCCCGCGTTGGTCATCGAGCGGATGCGCAACACCATCTTCACGTCCGACTGCTCCATCTCGCCCTGCGCGCGCTCCAGTGCGAGCCTCGCGGCGAGCGCCTGTTGGCTGTCGGGCTTCTTGGTCGCAGCGATGGATTGAAACTTGGCGATGTCACCGGATAAATCGTGCGCCCACACAGGCGCGGCGCATGCAAGGACGGTCACTGCAAGAACTGTTTGAAGTTTCATGTCGCTTCTCCGGAAGGTGGCTGAAGACGCCAACTCTAGGACGATGGAGATAATCTGAATCGTGTTCGAAGTTCTTTCTCCATAAGCGGTTGTTATATGTTGCTACGAGAGGTCGAGGTGTTCCGCTCCGTGATGTCCGTGGGCTCCGCGAGCAAGGCCGCTGCGCTGCTGGGTGTCACGCAGCCCGCCATCAGCCAGTCGCTGCGCAGGCTCGAGGAATCGGCTGGATTCCCGCTGTTTCGCCGGCTGCGGGGGCGTTTGCACCCGACGCCCGAAGCACAAGCCTTGCTGGTCGAGGTAGAGCGTGTCTTCGTGGGTCTGAGCAGCATCGAGCACCGCATGCGCAGCCTCAAGCGCTTCGGGGTGAACACCCTGCGCATGGCGGTCTATCCGGCCTTCGGCCTGACCTTCGTTCCGCGGGTGCTGTCACGGTTGGTGGCTGAGCGCCGGGACTCCGAAGCCCGGCCCCAGATTTCGCTGCAGGTGCTCAGTTCGCGGGAGGTGCACGAGGCTGTGTTGGGGCGTCAGGTCGACTTCGGATTGATGGCCGACGAGATGCCGACGACAGGCCTGGAGCACTCCGAATTCGCGCGCTTCCCCGGCGTGGTGGTGATGCATGCGAAGCACCGATTGACCAAGGCCAAGATCATCCAGCCCCATCAACTCGCGGAAGAGCCATTTCTCGCGCTCAACCCCGAGGACGCCTCCCGGCGGCGCCTGGAGCGGGCATTGGCGGGCTGCAACGTCGGATTGAGCGTGCTGGTCGAAACCCCCTATGCGGCGAGCGTGTGCGAGATGGCCCTGAGCGGCATGGGCATCGGCGTCGTCAACCCAGTCACCGCGCTGGAGTACGCCCAGCGCGGCCTGGTCATTCGCCCGCTGTCCCTGGAGGTCTCCTTCGCGGGCGTGCTGGTGCTGCCTCCCGGGCAGCCTCTGTCCGGCCTCGCTGCGCGAGTGCTTCAACTGATGCGAATGCAGTTGGCCGAAGACCAGAAGTCCCTCGCCAATCTTCTCAAACCCCGCGCCAAAGCTTGACTGCCAAGTCTCAGTGGCGCTTCGTTCGCGTCTCGCAGCAACGGGGGTTTTTACCCTCGGTGGCCAAGACCCCGTAGGCCTTGGCCACTGTCTCGCTGATCGGCGCATCGGCAGGGGCCCACGCCTCGATGGCGCACAACAGGTGCCCGGCAACCGTCCAGTTTCTCTGCCGGACGGCCTCCTGGTAGATGTCCAGCAAATGCTGCTCGAGCAACTTGGATTTCATGGGACTTCCTTCGCAGGGAGCGAAACCGCTCGGGCCGCACGCCGCTAGGCCGATCTTTCGCCATCGTGGGACGCATGAGCGCCGCTCTTGGCTGTCCGCAAGCGCAAGGCGTTGGTGATGACCGACGCCGAGCTCAGGCTCATCGCCAGCGCCGCGATCATCGGCGACAGCAGCCAGCCCGTGAACGGGAACAGCACGCCTGCGGCCAGCGGCACGCCCAGGGCGTTGTAGAGGAAGGCGAAGCCGAGGTTCTGCTTCATGTTGGCGATGGTCTGCTCGGAGATCACGCGCGCCTGCGCAATGCCGCGCAGGTCGCCCTTGACCAGCGTCACCTGGGCGCTGTTCATCGCGACATCGGTGCCGGTGCCCATCGCCACGCCGACGTCGGCCTTGGCGAGCGCGGGCGCGTCGTTGATGCCGTCGCCGGCCATCGCGACGATGCGGCCTTCGCGCTGCAGCCTGTCGACCAGCGCGAGCTTGTCGGCGGGCTTCACTTCGCCGTGCACCTCGTCGATGCCCAGCCTGGCAGCAACGGCCCGGGCCGTGGTCAGCCCGTCGCCGGTGGCCATGATGACGCGCAGGCCCGAGGCCTTGAGAGCGGCCAGCGCCTCCATGGTGGTGGCCTTGATCGGATCCGACACCGCGAGCAAGCCAGCAGGCTGACCGTCTACCGCCAGGAACATGACGCTGGCGCCCTCCGTGCGCATCGCCTCGGCCTGTGGTTTCAGCGCATCGACCGAGACGCGCAGCTGATCCATCAGCGCGGTGTTTCCGAGCGCCAGCTTCCGGCCGGCCACGGCTCCGCTCACACCGATGCCGCTGCTGGATTCAAAATCGTCGGGCGTGTCCAGCGCCAGGTTGCGCTCACGCGCCGCCCGCACGATGGCGTCCGCCAGGGGGTGCTCGCTCCCCTGGTCCAGGCTGGCCGCGAGGCGCAGCACCTCGTCCTCGGTGAAGCCCGGCGCAGGCACCGCCCGCTCGAACTGCGGCCGGCCTTCCGTCAGGGTGCCGGTCTTGTCGACGATGAGCGCATCGACCTTGCGGAAGTTCTCGATCGCGGCGGCATCGCGGAACAGCACGCCCTGCGTGGCTGCCTTGCCCGTGGCGACCATGATCGACATCGGCGTCGCAAGGCCGAGCGCGCAGGGGCAGGCAATGATGAGCACCGCCACGGCATTGATGAGGCCGTAGACCCAGCTGGGCTGCGGCCCGAAGAACCCCCAGGCGAAGAAGGTCAGCACCGCAACGGCGATGACCGCCATGACGAAGTAGCCGGCGACCTGGTCGGCCATCCGCTGCATCGGCGCGCGGGAGCGCTGGGCCTGCGCGACCATCTGCACGATGCTCGCGAGCACGGTCTGCGAGCCGACCTTTTCCGACTGCATGACGAGTGAGCCGTTGGTGTTCAGGGTCGCGCCGATGAGCTTGTCGCCAACCCGCTTGGTCACGGGCAACGGCTCCCCGGTGAGCATCGACTCGTCGACCGCGCTGGTGCCTTCGATCACCACCCCGTCCACAGGCACTTTTTCCCCCGGCCTGACGCGCAGCTTGTCTCCGACATGCACATGGCCGATAGGCACGTCTTCTTCGGTGCCGTCGGTGCCGATCCGGCGTGCCGTCTTGGGCGCAAGGCCCAGCAGCGACTTGATGGCCGCGGAGGTTTGCGAACGTGCCTTGAGCTCGAGGATCTGGCCCAGCAAGGTGAGGGAAATGATCACCGCGGCCGCTTCGAAGTAGACCGAGACCCGCCCCATCGACACGAACGACGCGGGAAACACGCCGGGCGCCACCGTGGCCACGACGCTGTAGACAAAGGCGGCGGCCGTGCCCAGGCCGATCAGAGTCCACATGTTCGGACTGCGGTTCGAAACCGACTGCACTGCGCGCACAAAGAAAGGCCAGCCGGCCCATAGCACGATCGGCACACTGAGCACGAGTTCTATCCAGCTCTGGGTGCCCATCTCGAACCAGTGCAGGCGATGGCCAGCCATGGCAAGCACGGTGACGATGACGGTGAGGGGCAACGTCCAGATGAAGCGCCGCTTGAAGTCTTTCAGCTCGGGGTCTTCGCCCTCATCGAGCGTCGGCATCTCGGGTTCCAGTGTCATGCCGCACTTGGGGCAGTTCCCGGGGTGATCCTGCCGGATCTCCGGGTGCATGGGGCAGGTGTAGATCGTGCCTGCGGGGCCGGGCTGAGCTACATCCGCTGGCGCAAGGACGAGCGGCTCCACCGGCTGCGCGCTGCGCTTCACGTACTTGGCTGGGTCGGCCTCGAACTTGGCCTTGCAACCCGCACTGCAGAAGTAGACCGGCTTGCCTTCGTGCTGCAGGACGTGGCGAGACTGCGCGTTCACCTTCATCCCGCAGACAGGATCCTTCAATGACACATTGGACTCACCGGGCAACGTTCCGACGTCGGCATGCGCGTGCGGCCCGTGGTTGCCTTCATGGTGTCCTGCTTGTCTCGTGGGCGCGTCATTCATTCGCGTTCTCCGAGAGAAAATTGAGAGAGGCCGTGCGCCGCCGGCGCCGCCACCAGCCGCTCACCCTGCAGGGGCTGGCTGGTCGGGGTTGCTGGGCCGCTCGAGGGCTGATCGAGGGCCGCCGCTTACTTCGGTGCGTAACCCGCTTCTGCGAGAGCTGCAGCTACGGACGCGCGGTCCTCGGTGGTTTCGATCCGGACCGTCCTGGACGGCAGGTCCACCTCGATCTTCGCCTGGGCGTCCAGGTTCTTGACCGCCTGGGCCACCCGGCTGGCGCAACCGCCGCAGGACATCGATTGAATTTCGAACTCTTGCATGAAGACTCCTTCGTTGAAAGTGGCTCTCAGTCTCAGGCTTGACATCATGTGAAGGTCAAGGGACATTTTGATATGTCCCCAGGAAACATCGGAAAACGGCATTCAGGCCTCCACGTCCAGCACCATCATCAGGCCCCCGCCGCCGTCCTGCTCGACGTTGTTGTTGGTGGTGTGGTGCGGGATGTGGCAGTGCACCAGCCACTTGCCAGGCCGCAGGGCCTTCCAGATGACGTCGTAGCGCTGACCCGGGCCGACGTTCACCGTATCCGCCTGGAACCGTGCCGACTCAGGCAGCACATAGCCGTCCCTTGCAACGACGGTGAACGGGCCACCGTGGACGTGCATGGGGTGCACGAAGTTGTTGTTGCTTCCTACGAACCTGAGCTTGATGGTTTCACCGACCTTCATCTTCACCGTGTCGGTGGCGGGAAATGCCTTGCCGTTAATGGTGAAATAGTTCGGCAAGCCGCCTTCCATCAGCATCGCCGGGTAGGTCAGGCCTTCGCGCTTGAGCCATTCCTGCAGCTGGATCACATATTCGTGGTCGGCCTTTGGTGCCTGCTCGGCGTGCTTGGGGTCGATGATCAGGGCGCCATACAAACCGAAGGCCTGCTGGCGGTCCACATGGTCGTGCGAGTGATAGAAAAACGTGCCTGCCTGCTCGGTCGTGAACTCGTAGGTATAAGAGCCGCCGGGCGGAATCGGCTTTTGCGTGATCTTGGCCGGACCGTCCATCTCGTTCGGAAGAATCAGCCCATGCCAATGCACGGTGGTGCTCTCGGGCAACCAGTTCGTCACCTTGATGCGCACCCGATCGCCTTCGGTGACCCGAATCCTCGGGCCCGGAATCGTCGCGTTGAATGCGTAGCCCTCGACAGTCACGTCCGGCAGGATGTTCCATCGGATGACACTGGTCTCTAGGTTGAAGACCTTGATGCCGTTGTCCAGCGTGGGGACAAGGTCCACGTCGCCGCGGGTCTGCGCCCCAGCGATGTGCGCGATCTCGCGCGGGTGAATGGCCGACATGTCGCGCATCGCCTGGCCGGGGGTGTCCCAGCCCATGATCATCGACGGCGGCATGATGGCACCGCCCACGTCCCGGTTCGACAGACGCATGTTCACGAACATCGCGGGCATCGTCATGCCGGCCAGCAGCATGAGCGTGGTGGTCATCGTTACGGCCACCAGCTGCGGCCGCGTCACGTTCGGCTGCATGCTGTGGCCGCCGCGACCTTCTTGCGCATGGCCCGATTTATCGCGCGACTTGTCCAGTGCGGGCTGGGCGTGCTGTTCGTGGCCGGTGTGCTGGGCTGCTGGGGTGGCCGCGGAGACAGGCGCCGAGCCATGCGCATGCATTGGGGCATGCCCGGGCGCCATGGTCACATCGGCTTGCGCCTCGGCCTTCTTCTCGGGTCGACGCTCGGTCATCAGCCCGTGCTTCATCTTCCGGGACACCATCCAGACGTTCACCGGATACGCCACCGCAAAGCCGACAGCCACACCCAGCGACATCACGCCCCAGAAGACGAGCTCGGTCGGGTCCATCGCCCGCATGTCGCGGCCCATCATGAGCAGCGCCATCACCGGCGCCATGCCGGCCATCATTGCGTTCATGCTGATGAACTCTGGCATGAACGACTTCTTGACGTTTTCCCAGTAGGTGCCGCCCATCATGTTCTTCATGAAGAGCGACTGGAAAATGAACAGGCCGAACGCAAAGCCGGCAACGTACTCGACGATCAGGTCGATCCACATCGGCAGCCCAAGCACCGCGGTTACGACCGCCGCCAAGATGATGCCCGTTGCATCGCCCGCCACGCAGTGGATCGTGGAGCCCACGCCCTGTTTCCACAGCGGCTTGACAAACTCTTCGTGCTCGCCGGGGACCGGCTCTTTGTCCGCCATCACGTAGAGCAGCAAGCCCAGCGGACCGAGGTAGAGCGTGACGAGGATGAATCCCCACTTCATCACGACCGGCTCGGGGTTGTGGCGCAGCTGGTCCCATGCGACGTAGGCGGTGGACAGGGCCGCCAATACGAACCAGACGGCCAGGAAGTAGTCGATGGGTTGAGCGAACATGGTGATTCCCGTTGTTTGGGTTCAGGCGCGCACGATGCGCTTTTCCATCTGCGCCGGACGGACCGGAAAGTGGCCTCGGATGCTGATACGAACGGACCCTGCGCAACGCACCACTTCCTGCTCAAGGATTCTTTTTCATCCACGCATCCAGCTGCGCGATCTCCTTGGTTTGGTCCTTGATGATCTTGCGTGCCATCGCTTTCAGCTCCGGCGAATTTCCGTGTGCGATCTCGGGCTTGGCCATCTCGAGCGCCTGCTGGTGATGCATCTTCATCAGCATCGCGAAATCCTTGTCGGTGTCCCCTGACATCTGCATCTTCGGCATGCCCTCCATGCCGCTCATCATGGATTTCTTCATTTCGTCTGATCCGCTGCCTTTCTGCATCTGCGCTGGAGACATGGCCATCGGCCCCGATGCAGGCGGAGTGGAGGGCTGAATTTGCGCCACCGCGGTCAGCGCAAAGGCCGCGAGCGCAGAGGCGCTCGCCAAGGTCCTGAAATACAGGGAGTTCATGGTTCTCCTTGGTGGGTTGAAATTCAATGTGCCATTTCAAGGCAGGCAACCGCGCAGGCACGACAGGCTGCGGCGCAGGACTGGCAATGCGGTGCCTTGTGCTTGCCGCATTCCTCCGCGCAGGCTTCGCAGATGTCGGCGCACAGTTCGCAAATTTCTTTTGTGTGCTCGCTGCCACGGGCGATGGTGGCGGCGGCCAACTGGCAGATCGCCGCGCAATCCATATCCAGCGCGATGCATCGGGCCATCATCTTGACGTTGTCTTCCTTCAAGCAGGCCATTGCACAGTGATTGCATGCGATGGCACACTCGTTGCACGCCTCGATACAGGCAGAGTTGGTTTCATGTGACATGACTTTCTCCTTTGTGTAGCGGCCGGCAGCTGGCGACCGGCGAAGAGGGACGATGTAACCGTCCCGAGTTGCGCGACCCGTCGGATCGCGTGTGCATGAAAAACCTAGAGCAACCGGTTAACGACGAGCGGCGTCGATATGAACGACGATGGCGAATGTCGACCGTGCGGAAACTCTGAACCTGCTTGCAGCGTGCCGAAGACTCGGACAGGCGTCTGTCGGACGACAACCCGGTCATGGTTGCGACTTGCCGGCAGCCTCATCGCTTGCCCCGCCGGGCCTTCCTGGGTGCACTCGAGCGAGAGGCTCTTCGACTTCTGTCGTGGTTCAGCCGGTTCTTATGATGTTTGCGGCGCTGCCAATACACGATGGCCAAGAAAGCGATCACACCCAAGATCCAGGCAATGAACATGGTGCTCACCACATTCACAGAGACCCATCGGCCTGTCACGTACATGCGTCACCCCACTTGGCTTTCCAGCCGATGCTGCGCGCGCCTAGCGGCAGCAGGCGCGTGAGGGGAAGGCGCTGGATTGGCTGCACGGTGATTTCAGGCAGCTCGCTGGTCGAGGCTTAGCGCAGGCCTGCGATGTAGTCGGACACCGCCTTGATTTCGCGATCGTTGAGCTTCGCTGCAACGCCACTCATCGGCACGCTGTTGAGTCGTGTCCCATCGCGAAACGATGTCAGCTGCGCGGCGGTGTACTCGGCGTGTTGTCCTCCAAGCCGCGGGTACTGGCTCGGGATGCCGGCGCCGTTGGGACTGTGGCAGCCCGCGCAGGCCGGCACGTTGCGGTCCCCAATGCCGCCACGGTAGATCCTCTCGCCCAGGGCGACGAGGTCTTTCTCCTTCGCAAACCCGGGCTTGACGGGCTTGGAGCCGAGGAACCAGGCGACGTCGCGCATTTCCTGATCGGAAAGCATCGCGGCCATGCCAGCCATGACAGGGCTCTTGCGCTTGCCGGACTTGAACTCCTGAAGCTGCTTGACCAGGTATTCGGGATGCTGCTGAGCCAGCTTGGGGTTGGCGGGAATCGCCGAGTTGCCATCAGCGTTATGACATGCGGCGCACGACTTTCCGTTGAAGACGACTTCACCGTTCGCGATATCTGCCTTGGCCGATCTGACGGGGGCTTTCTCGGTAGCAGCCATAGGCATGGGGTCGGCTGCGAAAGAAGAGATGGAGGCAAGCCCGCCAAGAGCGGCGAGCAAAAGGGGGACGAACAATTTCATGGGGGACTCAAGTTTTGGGCGGGCTAGCTGTAAAAGATGGCTGGAGATCGTGCGGTGGCCGTATCACCCGCGCGGCGCTTGTGCATGCGACAAGACGCGAATGGGCGTGCTGCACTTGACGACATTGGTCGAAACGGTGTCGCCCAACTCGACGGATGTCGCAGGGTCCAGCATCACGATGTGCGCGTGGCGCTGCCCCGTGGAACGATCGACCAGGATGGCGAATCGACGCAGTGCAAGCTCGTCCGGGCTGGCCTTCTTCCTGCAGTCCGTGCGACCGCTGCGCTGAATTTCGCTCGCGCGGCCGATCTCGACAATCTCGCCTGTACGCCAACCATCCTGGAAATCGCGATGCTGCTTGTAGAGGTCGGCGCAGCCCGCCAGGCCGACGCAGATCGCCGCACCAAGAATCCCGCTTGTGACAGGATGCGCCGTGCCGATGATGTGATGTTTCATCTTCGCGATATCGGCGACGGACAATGTGTCGGCCCGATACCCCATGATGGGCTAGGACGCATCGACGCTTTGGCTTGCGCCGTTCAGCATGCGGAAGTAAAGGCCGCTGTGGGCCGGGATGCAACGCTCGGGAAACCCCGGGAGGTAGAGCGAGCGCTCAGGAACTTGCCACTCGTCGCACAAGGCGTAGCCGAGCACTTCGATCTCACTGATCAAGCGCTGACGGTTATAGACATGCATCGGCGCGAAGCAGCCAGCGCCGATGTTCTGCGCCGTGACGTAGTCTTCGCCGTCGTACAACGGGAGCTTGTTCAGCAAGATATGTCGTGGACGGATCTCGCACTGTGCGAGCAGATCAGCGGGGCGCCCATTGTCAAGATAGTGCAGGGCTCCTGCCGAGAGCCAGATGTCATGGCCGGCCAGCGCCTGTCTCAGGGCGTCTGTGTGGGTAAAACTCAGCGCACTGGCCCCTGCTTGCTTGGCCATTTCTCGGCCGATGGAAGCTATTGCAGGAACTTCAACGACGCGCCACGACAACTGATTCGGCATTTCGAAATAGCGCTGGTATGCGTAGAAATGAACGCCTACTGAACCGCCGATGTCGAGCACCTTGGTGGCACCGTCGCGAAACGCGCGCTCGAGCCACCACATTACCGGATAGTCGTACGCGAAGATCTTCTTCGTGCGGACGTTCACATACTCGGCCGCCAGGGCCGCATGGTCGAATTCCGGATTGTCAGGAAGCCAGTCCCGCGCTTCGGAGAAGTCCTTGAAGATGCCGAAATAGCCGGCAAAACCAGCCTCGGAGAAGAACTGTCGACGCCGCCAGCGCAGCAATGCCGGCCGGGTGACTGGCCCCTCAAGGATTTGCCGAACGACTTGCGAAGCACTGGAGTACGCCATGTTTTCCTCCATCCTTTCGGCGTTCACTGCCGGCCAGGTTTTCTGATGCGCTCAGCGGGCTGCTTCGATCTTGGTAACGACGATCTTTCCGTCGATCTTCTCCGCCTGGAAACGGACCTTGGCGCCGGTCTCGACCTTGTCGAGCATGGCGTCGTCCTTGACCCCGAACACCATGGTCATGCCGGGCATGTCCAGGTTCTTCAGCGGACCGTGCTTGATCGTGAGTTTCTTGTTGTCCTTGTCCACCTTGCGGACTTCGCCCTCAGTGAGTTCCGATGCCGCGGCCGAATCGGCAGCGCCTGCTGCCGGTGCCTTGTCCGCCATGCCGGGCATGTCCGACGTGGGTTTGGACGATTGCGCGCTGGCCGCGCCAGCAAACGAGAGTGCGGCAACGAATGCCAAGATTGCGATGCGAATGTTCGACATGAAGATCTCCTTGGATATGAATGAATTTGGAGACCCGCCGCGTCCCGATGGGAACTCGCGGCGGGCGCGTCGGGCTTACTTGCCGGTCTTGGTCACGTTCACGGCGCCCTTCATGCCCGCGTCGTAGTGGCCCGGCTGCAGGCAAGCGAAGTCGACCTTGCCGGCCTTGGTGAATTGCCAGACGATCTCGCCGCTCTTGCCCGCGGCCAGCGTGACCATGTTCGGATCGGAGTGCTCCATCTCGGGGTTCTTCTTCATGACTTCGTAATGCTCCTTGAGCTCCTTCTCGGTCCCGATCACGAGTTCGTGCTTCAGTTGGCCAGAGTTCTTGATCACGAAGCGCACGGTCTCGCCCTGCTTGACGCTGATGTCGGCGGGCGTGAAGCGCATGCTGTCCGTCATGTCGACGTTGATCGTGCGGGTGGCCTTGGTTGCCACGCCGGGCTTGCCGATCGCCTCATTGGCTTCGTGGCCGTGGCCACCGGCATGGGTGCCCGAGGCCGAAGCGCCAGCGGCGGCCAGGGCGACCAGTGCTGCGAGCGCGGTATTGCGGAGGGTGTGTTTCATGTGTTTCCTTTGAGAGTTGAGGTTGGGGAGGAGAGAGAAAATCAGTGGCCGGTATGTCCGCTGCCCGGCTTGCGAATCTGGACTTCGATGTTCTTGGCGGGCATGTTCTTCGCGGGCATCGCAGCCGCGCCGGCATCGCGCTGGCGCGAGGTCTCAGGCGCCGGGCCGTCGAGTTCGTAGGCCACGGTGCCCTTGGGATGCTTGAACCAGCCGGGGTTGGAGTAATCACCGGCTTTCTGGTTTTTGCGCACCTTGACCACGCTGAACATGCCGCCCATCTCGACCGAGCCGAACGGCCCTTCGCCCGTCATCATTCGCGCGGTGTTGTCGGGGATCGGCATTTCCATTTCGGCCATGTCGGCCATGCCGCGTTCGCCCATCACCATGTAGTCGGGCACCAGGCTCGAGATCTGCTTGGCCACGTCCTTGTGGTCCAGTCCAATCATGGTGGGCACGTCGTGGCCCATGGCGTTCATCGTGTGATGGCTCTTGTGGCAGTGGAAGGCCCAGTCGCCTTCCTCGTCGGCCAGAAAATCGATCTGACGCATCTGGCCGACCGCCACGTCCGTCGTGACCTCATACTGCCGGGAGCTCTTCGGCGTTGGGCCCCCATCGGTGCCCGTGACGAGGAATTCGTGCCCGTGCAGGTGGATCGGGTGGTTCGTCATCGTCAGGTTGCCGATGCGGATGCGCACTTTGTCGTTGAGCCGCACGTTGAGCGAGTCGATGCCGGGGAAGATGCGGCTGTTCCAGGACCACAGGTTGAAGTCCAGCATCGTCATGATCTTGGGCGTGGCGCTGCCGGGCTCCACGTCGTAGGCGTTGAGCAGGAACACGAAGTCGCGGTCGACCTTCTCGATCAGTGGATGGTCACCCTTCGGGTGCGTGACCCAGAAGCCCATCATCCCCATCGCCATCTGCGTCATCTCGTCCGCATGCGGGTGGTACATGAAGGTGCCGGGGCGGCGTGCCACGAACTCATAGACGAAGGTCTTGCCCGGACGGATCGGCGGCTGGTTCAGGCCCGCGACGCCGTCCATGCCGTTGGGCAGGCGCTGGCCATGCCAGTGCACGCTGGTGTGCTCGGGCAGCTTATTGGTCACGAAGATCCGTACCCGGTCGCCTTCGACGACCTCGATGGTCGGACCGGGCGACTGGCCGTTGTAGCCCCACAGATTGGCTTTGAAGCCCGGTGCCATCTCGCGCACCACCGGTTCGGCCACCAGGTGAAATTCCTTGACACCGTTGTTCATGCGCCAAGGCAGGGTCCAGCCATTGAGCGTGACCACGGGGTTATAGGGCCGGCCGCTCGAGGGAGCGAGTGGCGGCATCGTGTTCGGAGAGGTCTGGAGCACAGGCTCTGGCAAGGCGGCCATGGCTACCTTGCTCACGCTGGCCGCGGCGACAGCCCCGGTGATGGCGCCGGCGCCGGTGATGAAGTTGCGTCTGCTGGTCATATCGTTCAATTCGTTGATGGGGTCAGTGCGCGGCGGCAGCGGAGGCTTCGCCGCCGCCGCCGGCCATCGAGCCGCCCGTCGCGGTAGGTTTACCCATCACCGACGCGGCCAGGGCGGCGTCGGCCAGCCAGAACTGCTGCTGGGCGTTGATGGCGTTGGTCACGCTGGAAATCTGGTCGCGTGCCTCGGCGAGCAACTCGAAGACGCCGATCAGCATCCCGTTGTAGCGAAGCACGTTTTCGTCGGCCATGGCCTGACGCAGCGGGACGATCTCGTCGCGGTAGTGGCGCGCGATGTCGTAGGCGGTGCGGTAGGCCGAATACCCTTCGCGCAGTTGCGAAGCCGCACCGCGAACCGTGGCGTCGTACCGGTTCGCTGCGGCCAGCGACTGCGCATTCAGCATGTCGCGCTGCGCCGACCCCCAGTCGAACAACGGCAGCCGGATGTCGAGCTCGAAGCCTCGACGGGTGCTCTTTGTGTTTTCCGCGTTATCGAACACGGTGTCACGCCGGCCACCCACCTCGACATCGATGAAGGTCGACAGCAGGTTGATGCCTTGCGACTTGCCCGCCACGTCCAGCTGGGCACGTGCGAGTTGGACGTCCAGACGCTGCTCGGTCGCGGTCGCCGCGACTTCCTTCGCCTCGCGAGGGGTCTTGGGCAAGTCAGGCAGACGTTCGGGCAACGTCAACTTGGCAGCCTGCTCATCGTTCAGTCCCAGGACACGAATCAGCTCCTCGCGCGCAGCGGTAGTCGCGTGCTGAGCCGAGGCGAGCTGGGTGGTCGCGTCGGCGTAGAACACCTGTTGGCGTGCACGCTGCAGCTTGGAGAAGTTCCCAATGAGCTGCATCCGGCGTGCGAGCTCGGCGCTGGCTTGAGCCGACTTGTTGACCTGTTCAGCGTACTGCAGCGACTGTTGCGCGGCAACCGCACGGACCCAGGCTTGCTTGACCTGCGTGACTTGGTCGACGACGGCGCTGGTCAGTTGGACCTTGGCCTGGCTGGCCTGGCTTCTGGAGATCGACAAGCGTTGCGGCAACAGGATGAGGTCCACCAGTCCGAAGGACAGCAGACGTTCAAGCTCGAGTTCGCTGTTCAGTCGGGTTCGTGCGAACGATAGGATCGGGTTCGGCAGCCGGCTGCTCTGGTTGGTCGCGGCAATGTCACCCCAGCTCTGCGCGATCAGCGCCTGGACGGACGGGCTGTTGGCCAGCGCGAGCTGAACCGCGTCGCTCTGCGACAGTGGCTTGGCCAGCAGATCCTGCGTCAACGCGGCGCGGCGGTCGCGCTGCTCCTGGGTCCTGCTGAGCTCGAGCTTGCCGCCTGTGAACTGCTGGGCATTGGTGTTCGTTTCCTTCAGGGCGTCGTCGATGCTGACCGAGGCGCAACCGGCCAGGAAGGCGGCCGCGACGGCGACGGCCGTCAAACGCAAAGCGCGCTTCATGGCTTCTCCTTCTTCGCTGGCATAGGCATCGAGTGGCCTGGCTGCGCGGCAGGTGCAGCGGCTGCGCCCTTGGGCGAATCGGACTCTGCCGACCCCGTGCCCGATGCTTCCTTGGCGTAGGCCTGCCAGCCGCCTCGGCGGTAGACCGTCTCGTTGGCCTCCTTCCAGGGAATGGCCTTTTCGTCAGCGAAGGGCCGATAGCCCTCGAGTGCGGACCTGTAGGTCAGTACAGGTGGCACTGATGTGGGTGCCGCCTCGGGCTGGGCGGATGCAGGCTGAGCCAAGGCGACAGCGGCGCTCAGCGTTGCCAGGGCTGCGAACGCAGCCACGGCGGGAAAAACTGCCAGCCGACGGGCCGACGATGAATGGAACATGGAGTCCTCGCAAGATCATGAACGGGATGCGCCAGAACTGCCCTGAAGGCATGGCGCAGCGATGCATGAGCGTCCGCGGCGGCCCCGTGACGGATCACGGGCGCACGAACGCGTCAGAAGCGAGGAGGCTTGTCGAGAACGCGTGGCGCGAGCGTGGCCACCGTGATGGCGGGCTCCGCCAGATCGGCGCGGGGAAGATCGTGGAAGACGGCCACTTCCAACGTACTGGTCAGCGCCGTGGCATGGCACGCGCCGCAGGTTCCGCACTTGTGCATCGCGTCAGGTTCCGCGCTTGCAGCCTTGGCAGTGCTGTCTTTCACAGGCGGTTTGGCCGCCTGTGACGCCTCGTGGTGATGGTCGCCACGCTCGTCCGCATGCGGATGTTGGGCGTGGTCATGCATCCCGGTCCGCTCAGCGGACATTTCCGTCATTGCGCCGGCGTGTCCAGGTCCGCAAAAGACCATGGCTGCCGCAGCGTACCCCTGGAAGGGTACGGCAAACATCATGATCCAAAGGACGAACAGGCGAACCCGGTGCATAAGGCGAATTCTAGATCGAGCGGTCTGTCAGGTGGCCTGTACGTGTATCCAGTCCTGCACGCGGCCCTCAGGGCTGCGCCTGTGCGCGAGTCTTGCTCGCGTCACCCTTGGGCGCTGGCAGGGGCGCACCGAGCCTGGCCGCTGCATCCCAGTTGGGCTGCTTCTGCGCGGCTTCCAGTTCGGCCACCACTTCGGCGCGCGACTTGGAGGCTCCGACCTTCGGCGTGCTCATCGACCCCCAGCGCAGCATGCTGGCCCCGGCAGGGGTTTTCTGCGCGTCCGCGAGCTCAGCCGACACCTGCGCTGCAGTCTTGCCCGATCCGGCTTCGCCCGGGTGATAGACCACGCCGGCTTCGTTGGGTGCGAAATGCGACGGACCTTCCGCATAGGCCGCGAACGGCGCGACGAAGGCAGCGCCCACGCCGGCGGCGAGTGCGAACGAGAAGATTTGACGGTTCTTCATGATAGGTCTCCTTCAACGAATTGCTCGACTTCGCGAGCTGCATTGAACACGTCGGCATCGACCACCGAGCCGGCGATGCCAGTCAACTGGCTGGCATGCAATGACTCTAGGAAGCCAGTCCGCCAATCACCCTCTACTTGGATTACAAAGAAGTAATCCACGCACGCGACCCCGCGCCGTAGCATTGGATGATGCGAATCCTGGTCATCGAAGACGAACACAAACTGGGCGACTACCTCGTCAAGGGCCTGACCGAGAGCGGCTTCGTGGTCGACCTCGCACGCACGGGCATCGAGGGGCGCAGTCTCGCGCTCGATGGGGACTACGACCTCCTGGTGCTGGACGTGATGCTGCCGGGCATCGATGGTTTCGCCGTTCTGGAGGCTCTGCGCAAATCCAAGTCGATGCCGGTGCTGATGTTGACGGCGCGCGACGAAGTAACCGATCGGGTGCGAGGACTTCAAAGCGGCGCGGACGATTACCTCGCCAAGCCGTTCGCCTTCTCCGAACTGCTTGCACGGATCCAGGCGCTGCTTCGGCGCGGCAAGCTCCATGAGGTTTCCAACTACACGCTCAAAGACCTGAACCTCGATGTGGTGGCGCGCAAGGCGACGCGCAACGGGCAACGCCTGGAGCTGACCGCCAAGGAGTTCGCGCTGCTGACGCTGCTCATGCGCCGCCAGGGCAACGTGCTGTCGCGCACGCAACTGGCAGATCAGGTCTGGGACATGAGCTTCGACAGCGACACCAACCTGGTGGAAGTGGCGATCCGGCGACTGCGCAGCAAGATCGACGATCCTTTCGAAGAGAAGCTGCTGCACACGGTGCGCGGCATGGGTTACGTGCTGGAGAGCCGACAGGGCAGTTGATCGTGAACGCCGCTGAAACCATCCGCGAGCCCGGCGCCTCGGTCACCGCTGCGATCGTCAAGTCGGCGGCAACCGATGCAGCCCCCAACACCGAAGGCACCGGCTCCATCCAGGCCGCGCTGTCTCGCTGGTTTGCGGCGCAGGCATTGATCGGCCTCAGCCTCGTCTGCGTGGCGATCTACGCCGTCACGGCGTGGAGCTTTCAGGTCAAGCAGGCCAGCGAGTTCGAGCGCCAGTCCGAATTGATCCGGCACCTGATCCAGGAGTCGCGCGGCGATCCTGGGCCGGACGGCTTGCGGCACAAGCTGGACGATTTCTTTCTCACGCATGCCGAGATCAGCTTGGTGCTGCGCCGCGGGAACGAGACTATCTACTCGACCAGGCCTACCCGGGCATCCGCACGCTGGCTTTGGAAGCCGACTGAGGAGCTCCAGGCGCAGCCGGGCGATGCCGCCATGCAACTGCAACTGGGCATCGACATCCAGGAGGACAACCGGCTCCTGCGTCGGCTAGCCTGGACACTGGTCGGTGCGGTCGTGCTGGGGTCCGCGATGATCTCCCTGACCGGTGCGCTGCTGGTGCACCGGGGTCTGAAACCCCTGAAGAAGCTGATTCAGCAGACCGCCGCCACAGGACCCGCGCACCCGGGACTGCGCATCGATCCCTCCCCGTATGCCTCTGAAATCACCCCCTGGGTCGCGCAGTTCAATGCGGTGCTCGACCGGGCGGAACAGGCCTACCAGCAGTTGGAATCGTTCAACGCGGATGTTGCGCACGAACTGCGCACGCCGCTGGCCAACCTGATCGGGATGGTGGAGGTCGAGTTGGCGCGGCCAAGGTCGATCGAGGAGTTGCGCGACGCGTTGCTGTCGGCGCTGGAAGAAGCAAGGCGCGTCTCCGCGATCGTGATCGACATGCTCTTCCTGTCCCATGCAGACCGCGGCGCTGTCGCCCGCCGCTCGGCGCCGGTCAGTCTGGCTGACCAGGTGCGCACGGTACTGGACTTTCACGAGGCCACGCTCGAAGACGTGGGACTGAAGGTGCATGTCAGCGGCGATGCGCGCATTGGTGTCGACGCCGGACTGGTGCGCAGAGCGCTGTCGAACCTGCTGAGCAACGCGAGCCGGTATGCGGCGCCGGGCTCGACCATCGCGGTCGTGATCGATACGCAGCCTGACGGCGTCTGGGTCAAGGTTGCCAACCGTGGCGAGCCGATCGCCGCCGACGTGCTGCCCAATCTTTTCAAACGCTTCTTCCGGGCGGAGCGGTCTCGCTCCGACTCGTCAGAGCACCATGGGCTGGGCTTGGCGATCGTCGCCGCGATCGCGCGAATGCATGGAGGCCAAACCCGAGCCACCTCCCGATCGGGCGTCACTGAGATCAGCTTTTCCATGGCGGTGTCGGAAAACTGATCCGCGGCCAACCCTGGTCGGCGCGCCGAGATTGCACATCGACTGCAGCAGGGACCGTGTTTCAATCGGCGCTATCGCGCACTGCGCATTGCTCCTTTTCTCCCATGACTATCGGTCTTGAAGTTCTCATCGGTCACTGGAAAGCCGATTCGTTGAGCACCTACAACTCATGGTTTCTCTGGGATGAGAGGCTCAAAAATTTCCGATCCATTCGCCGCGGCTTGGCCCAGGTGGTCAAGGACATCGATGCAGGCACCTTCGGCAGCGCATTCCGCGGCTCCTCGCTCGAGACGGTCGTGGGTTCGGTGGCGGAGCAGCGCCAGATCTTCAAGGGGGCCGACCACGCGTTTCTCTGGAAGCCCAAGCTGCGCATTCCCGACATCTATGAGAACGCCGCCAACCAGCGTGCCTTCGCCCGACTGCTGCACGCCTGCGACTGCTGTGACAGCGCGGAGGAGGTGGTCGAAGCCATCCGGCGGATCGACGCGCATCAGATCAAGGGCCTCGGGCCGGCCGTGGCGAATCTTCTGTACTTCGTCCATCCCACGATCGTGATGCCATTCAACACGGCGATCGTGAAGGGCTACAACGCGCTCACGGGCAGCAATGTCAAGCTCGGTAAGTGGGACCACTATCTCTCGATGCGCGAAGGCTGTCTGCGCCTGAATGCGCAGCACCGCCGGCTGCTGTCCAACGACATGGGCGCCTTGGCCGGCCTGCTCTTCGACATCGGTTCGGGTCGGTACACGGCACCGCCGCGCGACGACGATGCCGCCGCCATCCGGGGCTGGGAAGCCGATCTCGAGAAAGTGCGCGAGGAATCGGCCGCCGCACACAAGCGCTGGGCCGCCGAACGCGAGAGCGATGCGACCCACACCGAAATCCAGGGATGGCTGCGCGACCTGGGCAGGTCGCTGGGTTACGGCGTCTGGATCGCATCCAACGACCAGGGCCGCACCTATGCAGGAGGGCGACTCGGCGACGGCTGCCTGACGCAGTTGCCTTCGGGAGCTCAGCCCGGTCTGGACTCGGTGCGTCTGATCGACGTGATCTGGGTGGAAGCCGACGGCGCCAAGATCGCCGCAGCTTTCGAGGTGGAACACTCGACCTCGATCTACTCGGGCATCGTGCGAATGCTGGACCTTGCACTGGGCACGGAACTTGGCGCTGGGGTGTCGATGTTCCTGGTGGCGCCCGATGCACGACGCGACGACGTACGACTGCAGCTGCGCCGCCCGGCGTTTTCGCGTGTCGCTGAACTTGGCATCCGGTATCTGCCCTATAGCGAACTCGGCAACCACCGCGAAGCGATTGGCCGCTTCGGTTCGGGGTTGAAGCCCCTGAGCGAGATTTCACATCTGCTTTGAGACCCGGGCGCGAGAGGTATGACCGCCGCGCCCGTCGACGAACCCGCTGGATGACGCAACTGTAATCTTCGCGTGCGGGAATTCGCCGACCTGCGACCTAGAGTTGGATCACGGAAAGAGACAAGCGCACCCTCAAGTGCGCCTACTCGACCAGGAACATTGCCCACTCTTTGCCAAAGGATCGAATCATGAAGACCTCCCTCAAGACCTCCCTGACGCTGGCCGCGCTGCTCAGCGCGATCGCCGGCCCTGCGCTTGCTGGCAACTATGCGGAAGGCGACCCCCGCCCTGCACCGCTGACTTCCAGCACCAGCCGCGCCGCTGTGGCCGCGGACACGCGAAACTGGCTGCAGAACTCGCCGGACCAAGGCTACCCCGAAGGCAATCCGCGGGCTGTCGCAAGCGTCAGCGCCAACAGCCGCGCAATGGTTCAGGCCGACACGTTGACCTGGATTCGTTCAGGCTTGGCTGCAGCCACCAACGGCGAAGCAGGCGCCGACCTGTCTCGCCCCGCCTACAGGCAGGCCGCCGCCGAATACGCACGCCTGCGCAACGGCCCCGAGTTTGGTGCCTTGGTGGAACGCATCACGCGACAGGGCTCGCGGTCGGCTGCAACCGCCAGCCGCTGATGGATTGGCGCACAGCCTTGAAGCGCTCGAGACCGCAAGCCGCGCATATTGCCGCGACTTGCGGCCTGTTCTGAACCACAAGGTCTAGAATTCGCGGAACTACCTCGCGCACGCCAGCTCCATACACAGCGTTCCAATACGCCCTTCCATGGCCTCCATTGCAACCGTTTCCAAGCATATTCGTGGCGCACCCAGCGCCACGAATATGCTTGGGTCTGCATTGCCAAGGACGCAGTCATGACACGCCGGCTGGTGCACCTGATCGCCCGCGGACTGATCGGTGTGCTGCTGTTCGCGCAGCTGTCGATCGCAGCCTATGCCTGCCCAGCGCTCTCGTCGGGCGCGATGGACGCGGACTCAGCTGCCTTGATGCAGATGGCCGGCGAGACGACCGCGGTTGTCGATGCAAGTGTTGACGCGACCACACAGTCGCCTCCCTGTGGCGACATGGTTGGCATGACAGATACGGGCTCTGCCAATCTGTGTGCCGAGCACTGCAAATTCGGCCAGCAAAGCGACCATGCATCCACGCTGACGATCCCCGTCGCGCTGCTGGCACCGCTTCTCCTGACGCCTTGGGCGCCCGAGGCGACACAGCCTCCACGCCCTGCGGCGGCTTCCTTGAGTGCACTGGTTGCGGCATCGCCCCCGCACGCCATCCTGCACTGCGTCTACCGAACCTGATCCACTGATCGACGCTGCGCCGACGGCTCTCACGAGCCGGGACGGCGCACCGGTCGTGCCTTGCCGTCCGCACGGGTTTCACCTGTGCGTGGCGCAGCGGCCCGACACCTGCCCCACGGGGTTTGTCGTCAGGAGATCTCATGTTCACCGTTTCTTTCCCCGCCAGGCCGCACGCACGGCGCTGGCCCCGTCAGTGGGCCGTGGCGTTGGCGCTGTGCGCCGGCACCCTCGGCCTCGGCGCCCATGCGCAACAGCCTCCACAGGCGCTCACCCTCGACTCGGCGCTGCGGCTTGCCGAAGAGCGCTCGCGCCAGATCGTCGCGCAAGACGCGGCCGCCGGCGCGGCGCGCGCGATGGCCGTGGCCGCCGGCCAACTGCCCGACCCGGTGCTGAAGGCCGGCATCAGCAACCTACCGGTCAACGGCGGCGACCGTTTCAGCCTCACGCGCGATTTCATGACGATGCGCTCGATCGGGGTGATGCAGGAGTTCACCCGCTCCGACAAGCGCCAGGCTCGCGCGGCGCGCTTTGACCGTGAAGTCGATGTCGCCGAAGCGGCTCGCGCCGTGGCCTTGGCCAACCTGCGGCGCGACACCGCAACTGCCTGGCTCGATCGCTACTACCAAGGTCGGATGCGAGACCTGCTGCAAACGCAACGTGCCGAGCTGAACCTGCAGATCGAGGGCGCCGACGCTGCCTACCGTGGCGGTCGTGGCACGCAGGCCGATGTGTTCACTGCGCGCTCCGCATTGGCGCAACTGGACGACCGAATCATTGCGCAGGAGCGTCAAATCGCCACGGCTCAAACGCGCTTGGCGCGCTGGGTTGGGCCGGGCACACCCCAGCCCTCGACGGTGCTCCCGGATCTGGGCTCCGTTCGCCTGGACGCCCGCAATCTGGAGGCCCACATCGGTGAGCATCCCCAGATCGCGCTGATGGCACGGCAGGAAGCCGTAGCGCGCGCGGAGGCCGACATCGCGCAGAGCAACAAGCGCTCCGATTGGACCGTCGAGCTGATGTACAGCCAGCGTGGCCCAGCCTACTCGAACATGGTGTCGCTCAACGTGTCGATCCCACTGCAGCTCGACCAGAAGAATCGCCAGGACCGGGAACTCGCAGCCAAGCTCGCGACGGCCGAGCAGATGCAGGCCCAACGGGAAGAGGCCACCCGCGAAAGCACCGCCGAAGCACTCTCCCTGCTGCAGCAATGGCAGAGCAACCGGAAGCGGCTGGCGTTGTACGACAGCTCGCTGATTCCGCTCGCCTCCGAACGCACGCAGGCTGTACTGGCCGCCTACCGCGGCGGCGCAGGAACCCTGAGCGCCGCGCTCGAGGCGCGACGCATGGAGATCGACACGCGCATGGAACGCCTGCGCCTCGAGATGGAAACCGCTGGCCTATGGGCTCAGCTCGAATTCCTGATTCCGGCCGGCCACCCAGCACTCGCTGCCAGTGCGTCGACAACGACCGTGGACGTCAAGGAGCCTCAACAATGAAAACCCAACCCTTTTTCCTTGGATTGATCGCCGCAGCGGTCCTCGCTGCGGCCGCCCTTGGCGCGTACACCTTCGGGTTGCAGCGCGGCAGGAGCATGGCCCCGTCACCGACCGCCGACGTGAGCCCGGCGGCGTCCATGCCCACGGCGAGCGCCCCGATGGCATCGCCAGCTTCCCCCAACGAGACCGGCGAGGACGCCACCCGGCGCCACATCGCGGCAGGGCTGAAGGCTGGCGACACCGATCCAGCCAACGGCAAGAAGATCCTCTACTACCACGACCCCATGGTGCCGGGGAACAAGTTCGACAAGCCGGCGAAGTCGCCCTTCATGGACATGATGATGTCGCCCGTCTACGCAGGTGGTGACGGCGACCAGAACAGCGTGACGGTGAGTGCACGGGTGCAGCAGAATCTGGGCGTACGAACCGCTCTTGTGTCCGAGGGCAGCGTGTCGCCGCAGGTGGCCACGGTCGGCAGCATCGCCTTCAACGAGCGTGACCAGGTCATCGTGCAGGCCCGGGCGACCGGCTACGTCGAACGCCTGAACGTGCGCGCAACGCTCGATCAGGTGAAGAAAGGCCAGGCCCTGGCCGAGCTCTACGTCCCGGAATGGATCGCAGCACAGGAGGAGTTCCTGTCGGTGCAACGCATGCGCGGCACCGACCTGGCCCCGCTGGTCGACGGCGCGCGTCAACGCATGCGCCAGGTCGGCATGAGCGACGGGCAGATCGAACTCGTCGCACGCAGCGGCCGCACCCAGCCTCGCATCACGCTGGCCGCGCCAATCGGTGGCGTCGTCACTGAACTCGCCGCGCGCGAAGGCATGACGGTGAGCGCCGGCACTACGCTGTTTCGCATCAACGGCCTGGCCACCGTCTGGGCCAACGCCGAAGTCCCCGAGAGCCAGGCGGCGCTGGTTCGACTGGGCGCCAGGGTGCTGGCCAGAACGCCTGCCGCGCCTGGCGAGACCTTCGATGGAAAGGTGCAAGCCATTCTTCCCGATGTGAATCCGGCGACGCGCACCCTCAAGGCACGCATGGAACTGGCGAATCCGACCGGCAGGCTGGTGCCCGGCATGTTCGTCTCGATGAATTTCACGGATACGCGTGCCGACAAGGCGTTGCTGATCCCGACCGAGGCCGTCATCCAGACGGGCAAGCGCACGGTCGTCATGCTGGCGGAGGACAACGGTCGGTTCCGGCCGGTCGATGTCGAGATCGGCGTCGAAAGCGGTGGCCAGACCGAGATCAAGCGCGGGCTGCAGGCCGGCCAGCGTGTCGTGGTGTCCTCGCAGTTCCTGATTGACTCGGAGGCCAGTCTCAAGGGTGTCGAGGCGCGCCTGAACGCCGCGCCTACCGCGGCAGCGCCAGCAGTCGGCACCCCCGCCATAGCGGCTGCAGGGGTTCCAAAGCACTTGGGCGAAGGCAAGGTGGAAAGCATCACCGCGGACACGATGACCTTCTCGCACGGCCCGATTCCCACGATGAAGTGGGGCGCGATGACCATGGAGTTCAAGCTGCCGCCTGGCGGCGCACCGGGCAACGTGAAGGCCGGCGACCGCGCGAGCTTCGAGTTCTTCATCGACAAGGACGACCTGCCGCAACTCACCCGCGTGACGCCGGCCGCGCCTGGCGCCATGCCAGCCACGCCGTCCACGCCAGGGGTCAAGCAATGATCGCCAGGCTCATCCGCTGGTCCATCGCCAACCGGTTCCTCGTCCTGCTGGCCACCCTGATGGTCAGCGCCTGGGGCGTGTATTCAGTGCTGCGCACGCCGCTGGATGCGTTGCCCGACCTTTCGGACGTTCAGGTCATCATCCGCACCACCTACCCGGGCCAAGCGCCGCGCATTGTCGAGAACCAGATCACCTACCCGCTCACCACGACCATGCTGTCGGTGCCGGGCGCGAAGACGGTGCGCGGCTATTCGTTCTTCGGCGATTCCTTCGTCTACGTGCTGTTCGAGGACGGGACCGACCTGTACTGGGCTCGCTCGCGGGTGCTGGAGTACCTGAACCAGGTGCAGTCGCGCCTGCCCGCCGGTGCCAAGGCCTCGCTCGGGCCCGATGCCACCGGCGTCGGCTGGATCTACCAGTACGCGCTGGTCGACCGCGGCGGCACGCAGGACGCTTCCCAACTGCGCGCCCTGCAGGACTGGTTCCTCAAGTACGAACTGAAGACGGTGCCCAATGTCGCCGAGGTGGCCTCCGTGGGCGGCATGGTGCGTCAGTACCAGGTCGTGCTCGATCCCGAGAAACTGGCGGCCTACCGGATCCCGCATACCCAGGTCGTCGAGGCCATCCAGAAGGCCAACCAGGAAACCGGCGGCTCGGTGCTCGAACTCGGTGAGGCCGAATACATGGTGCGAGCCACGGGTTACCTCCAGGGCCTGGAGGACTTTCGCAAGATCCCCCTGATGACCACCGACGCCGGCGTGTCCGTACGCCTGGGCGACGTGGCCCGCATCCAGGTCGGGCCGGAGATGCGTCGCGGCATCGGCGAGCTCGACGGCGAAGGCGAAGCCGTCGGCGGCGTGATCGTGATGCGCTCGGGTAAAAATGCCTTGGAAACCATCACCGCCGTGAAAGAAAAGCTCCAGACGCTGCAGGAGAGCTTGCCCAAGGGGGTAGAGATCGTGCCGACCTACGACCGGTCCAACCTGATCGAGCGGGCGGTGCGCAACCTCGGCTTCAAGCTGCTCGAGGAATTCCTCGTCGTGGCGGTCGTGTGCTTCATCTTCCTGTTCCACCTGCGCTCCGCCTTTGTCGCGATCGTCTCGCTGCCGATCGGCATCCTGGCGGCGTTCATCGTGATGCGCTACCAGGGGGTCAATGCCAACATCATGTCGCTGGGCGGCATCGCGATCGCCATTGGCGCGATGGTTGATGCGGCGGTGGTGATGATCGAGAACGCCCACAAGCACATCGAGCAGTGGAACCACGAGCATCCCGGGCAGCGTCTGCAGGGAGAGAACCACTGGCGGGTCGTGGCCGACTCGGCGGCCGAAGTCGGGCCGGCTTTGTTCTTCTCGCTGCTCATCATCACGCTGTCGTTCATTCCTGTGTTCACGCTCGAGGCCCAGGAAGGACGCATGTTCTCTCCACTGGCCTTCACCAAGACGTATGCGATGGCGGCGGCAGCCGGGCTGGCGGTCACGCTGATCCCGGTGCTGATGGGCTACCTGATCCGCGGCAAGATCCCCGACGAGAAGACCAACCCGCTCAACCGGCTGCTGATCACGGTTTACCGGCCGCTGCTGGACGCGGTGCTGCGCTGGCCGAAGCTGACGCTGTCGGGCGCCGTGGTCGTGCTGGTCCTGAGCCTGTGGCCGCTGCAGCACATCGGCGGGGAGTTCATGCCGCGCCTGGACGAGGGCGACCTGCTCTACATGCCCTCGGCACTGCCGGGCCTCTCGGCGGGCAAGGCCGGCGAGCTACTGCAGCAGACCGACCGCCTGATCAAGACGGTCCCGGAGGTGGCCAGCGTCTACGGCAAGGCCGGGCGCGCGGAGTCGGCCACCGACCCGGCGCCGATGGAGATGTTCGAAACCACCATCCAGTTCAAGCCGCGCGAACAGTGGCGCGCCGGCATGACGCAGGACAAGTTGGTCGAGGAACTGGATCGCATCGTGAAGGTGCCGGGCCTCACCAACATTTGGGTGCCCCCGATCCGCAACCGCATCGACATGCTGGCCACCGGGATCAAGAGCCCGGTGGGCGTGAAGGTGGCGGGCACCGACCTGGCCACCATCGACCGCATCACGGGCGACATCGAGCGCGTTCTCAAGAACGTGCCGGGTGTCTCCAGCGCGTTGGCCGAACGCCTGACCGGCGGTCGCTACGTGGATGTGAACATCCAGCGCGACGCGGCGGCGCGCTTCGGCATGAACATCGCCGATGTGCAGTCGGTCATCGCCTCGGCGGTCGGCGGCGAGAACGTCGGCGAGACAGTGGAAGGGCTGCAGCGCTTTCCGATCAATGTGCGCTACCCCCGCGAGATCCGCGATTCGCTGGAGCGGTTGCGGACCTTGCCGATCGTCACCGCGCGCGGGGCGCGGCTGCTGCTCTCCGATGTCGCGGACATCCGCGTCGCCGACGGGCCTCCCATGCTGCGCAGCGAGAACGCGCGGCTGTCGGGATGGGTCTATGTGGACATCCGCGGACGCGATCTGCGCTCGGCGGTGCAGGATATGCAGCGCGCAGTCGCGAAGGACGTGAAGCTGCCGCCGGGCTACTCTGTCTCCTGGTCCGGCCAGTTCGAGTTCCTGGAGCGGGCCACCGCCAAGCTGAAGGTGGTGGTGCCGTTCACGCTGCTCATCATCTTCGTGCTGCTGTACCTGACCTTCAAGCGGTTCGACGAAGCGCTCCTGATCATGGCCGCGCTGCCGTTTGCCCTGGTCGGTGGCATCTGGCTGCTGTACCTGCTGAGCTACAACCTGTCCGTCGCGGGGGCGGTCGGGTTCATCGCGCTGGCCGGTGTGTCCGCGGAGTTCGGCGTGATCATGCTGCTGTACCTCAAGCATGCCTGGGACGACCGGGTCGACCAGGGCAAGACGAGCACGGCCGATCTGTTGGACGCGATCCGCGAAGGCGCGGTGCTGCGCGTGCGTCCGAAGGCGATGACCGTGGCTGTCATCCTGGCGGGCCTGTTTCCGATCATGTGGGGAACGGGCACCGGCTCCGAGGTGATGCAGCGAATTGCCGCGCCGATGGTGGGGGGGATGATCACAGCCCCGTTGCTGTCGATGTTCGTGATCCCCGCGGCGTACCTGTTGATGCGGCGGGCGCGCGAGCCTCGTGATCAGCACGCACCTCGCCGCACGTTCTGGAGAAGAGGCCATGGCCCGACCTGAACGCCTGCAGCAACAACGCACACCTCTCGGCGTCGCGCTGTTCCTGTATCTGTGCTTGAGTTTGCTCGGCACTGCGGCGCTGGCGTCGATGCCTGTTCTGCAGCAGGAGGTAGGGGCGGCACGCTTGCCCCCTTCGGTCGCGACGGCGCCGGTCGCGTTCGCAGCCATGGACGCCACGCCAATGCCGGCGGCCATGGATGCCATGCCCTGCGCGTTGTGCTACAGCGCCCCGGCGCCATGGCCGCACGAGGTCGGTGGTGATTGCCGCGAACATGAGGCAACGGCGTGGCCGGTGCATGTCCCGCCGCTACCTGAAGCGACTTATTTCGATCCTGGAGGTCGGCATATCCGGTTGCCTGTGCGCATCCTGTACTGCCGTTGGCTGGATTGATCGGCGACAGCGAGTGTCACAGCTCGCGTTTGTTTCCATCCATCAATTCCAGGAGTTCATCATGAAAAAGCCACTCGTCATTCTCATCGGCGCCCTGACCTTGGGTGCCGCCTTGCCTGCTCTGGCAGGGCCGGATTTCCAGGTCATCGAGCAAGGGCGCAAGGCCGCACAGGTCGCGGCCGCTGAACGCCGAGCCGACACTCTGGCCGGCAAGGGCTCGCCGAACTGTCCGCCACCGCCACTGGTGCTGCCGCTGGACCATGGCCCGCGAGCGCTGACCACCCCGGGCGAAAACCGTCAACGCCGAGCCCGCTATGAAGCCCAGTTGAGGGCGTGCAAGAACGTGTCGTCGTAGTGCCCGCGTGCGCCCAGCAGACACCTGTGTCTGCTGGGCGTAGAGGACTTCGGTGCCATTGCCGCGATCTGGGCAAGGGTCGCGACGAGCGCGAGGAGCCACGCGATCGGAGTCGCGGAAAGCAGGGATCGCGCCCCTGAGCTACGGACTGCAACATTGCTGCTGCGCCTGGACCGGCGGGCACTTCACCGAGCCGAAGGAGCAGAACACACAGCAGTCGCCGGATTTCGGGCGCAGCAAGATCTTGCAGTTCTCGCATTCGTAGAAGAACTGACAGGCGTCCACAGGCATTGCCTCACGCCTTGCGTGGCCGCAGTGGGGGCATGTCAGCACGGAGTCGAAAACGACTGCGCCGTGCTCGCCTTGTCCTTGCGTCATTGGCGCACCCTCCCACTTTCACAGCCATGTCCACTGCATCGCTTGTGCGCTGGCGACAGCAGATCCCACAGCGACACGCCGACCATCAAGGCCAACCCGGCATACAGCAGTTCAGCCGTCCACCATTGGCCGAAGAAGAGCAGCATGGCCACCAGCACCATCACCGGGCCGATCATGCCCACCAAGCCGCGATACCACTGTCGATGGCGATACCAACCGACGGCATTGGCGACCAGTGCAATGCTTGCAAACAGCGGCAGCAGCGTGGTGAGAAACAGGCCTTCGTAGCCACTGAAGATGCCAAGACCCGCCGCAGCGCCAAGGCTCGCCAAGGCCGGGAAGCATGCTGGGCACGCCGCGGCCGAGACGATGCTGCCCAGGGCTCCGGCTTTGTCGGCAAACCGTGCGATCCATTCCATTGACTGCCTCCATGTCTTTCGAAAAGCCCACAATACTTCCGTAGTCAAGTACGGAGTCAAGCGTCATGGACCAATTCAGCATCGGCGTATTCGCGCAGGCCGCCGGGGTCAACGTGGAGACCATTCGGTTCTATCAACGCAAGGGGTTGCTGCCACAGCCAGACCGGCCTTACGGCAGCATCCGTCGATACGGCCAGAAAGATGTGGCGAGAGTTCGGTTCGTGAAGTCTGCGCAGTGCCTGGGCTTCAGCCTCGAGGAGGTGGCCGGATTGCTGACGCTGGAAGATGGCACCCATTGTGGTGACGCTCGCCAACTCGGGGAGCAAAAACTTGCCGACGTGCGTGCCAAGCTGGTGGACTTGCATCGCATCGAGTCAGCCCTGGCGACTTTGGTTGACGACTGCAGCACAAGCCGCGCCAGTGTGTGCTGCCCGCTGATCGCTGCACTGCAGGAATAGCCTTGGCGGGCACCGATCGGTATCGCTGCTGACGCGCCGAGGACAGTCGTTCGCTGAGGAGCGCAAGCTTCTCGGCATGCTCTCGAGAATCCACGCCCGCTGCGGCCAAGGCCAACAACAGCTGAGAGGGGAATCTCCCGGGCCTTGCGGCCCTTTCCCCGCGCTCGCGCGGCTGCTCTGGAGTCACTTCCACCCATTTACCCAGGCAGTAATGCGAGCCCTCGTTAAAATGAGAATCAATAGCGCTACTACAACATGAAAATGCTCTCACTCTGGGCCAGGCGATTCTTGGCAATGACGGCGCTTCTTGCGCTCTGGTCGTCTTCTCTGGCCTGGGCTGCGGACTCCGCTGCGAGCGACCAAGCCAAGCAGACTTGGCAGTTGCTGGACTACCTTGCAGTCGATTACGGCGGTGCGGTGAGTGACGGTAAGGTCCAGAGTGCCAGCGAGTATGAAGAAATGAAGGAGTTTGCTGCGACGGCTGGGCAGCAGCTCGCCGCGCTGCCGAGCACGCCAGCGCTCCCAGAGCTGCAACGCCAAGCCACGGCGCTGAGCGAGCTCATCGCGGCGAAGGCGGATGCAAAGGCTGTGGCCGACAGTGCCCATTCATTGGCTGCGGCACTGGTCAAGGCGTACCCGTTCCCGCTCTCGCCATCCAAGCCGCCAGACCTCGTGCGTGCCAAGGTGCTGTTCGAGGCCAACTGCGCCGCCTGCCATGGAGCGACAGGACGGGGCGATGGACCACTGGGCGCCAAACTGACCCCACCACCAATCGCATTCACCGATCGCGATCGGGCCCGTTCGCGCAGCGTGCTTGCGCTTTATCAGGTCGTCTCTCAAGGCGTCGCCGGCACCCCGATGCCCAGTTTCGCGACGCTGCCCGATGAGGATCGGTGGGCATTGGCATTTTTCGCGGGGACGCTGTCGCACGACGACGCCATGCGCACACGCGGTGAGCAATCCTGGGGCCGGGACGCCGCCGCCAAGGCGGTTTTTCCCGACCTGGCGGCTGCTGCCACCTTGACCGAGGCTGCCTTGTCCGAGCGGATGTCTCCAGACACGGCACGTGATCTCACCGCCTACGTTCGAAGCCACCCGGAAGTCACTGTTGCAGCGAATGGTCCGGGCGGATTGGGCCTGGCCCGCACACGTCTTCAGGAGAGCCTTGCCGCAGCTCGCGCGGGTGACCAGGCCAACGCGACGCGGTTGGGCCTGTCGGCCTACCTGGATGGCTTTGAGCCGCTCGAGCCGGCATTGCGCGCGCGCAACCAGGTGCTGCTCACCGAAGTAGAAAATTCCATGCTGGCCTACCGCGGCGCGCTTGCCAGTGGCAAGTTGGAGCAAGCCGATGCTGCGGCGCAGAAGTTGGACTACCTCTTTGCGCAGGTCGATAGCGAGTTGGGGGCGGACAAGGCCGACCCACTGACCACGTTCATCGCCTCTCTCACGATCCTGCTTCGCGAAGGTGTGGAAGCGTTGCTGATCGTCGTCGGCATGGTGGCCTTCCTGAAGAAGGCCGAACGGCGCGATGTCCTGGCCTATGTTCACGGGGGGTGGATCGTCGCGCTCGCCTGTGGCGGCCTGACCTGGGCCGTGGCGACCTATTTCGTGAGTATCAGCGGTGCCAGCCGCGAGGTGACCGAAGGGGTGTCGTCGCTCTTTGCGGCCATCGTATTGCTGAGCGTTGGTCTCTGGATGCACCAGAAGAGCACCGCGGGCAAATGGCAGGCCTATTTGAAGGAAAAGCTCTCCGCAGCGATGACGGGCCGCTCGGCATGGGCGTTGTTCGCGCTTTCGTTCATTGCCGTCTACCGTGAGGTCTTCGAGACGGTCCTGTTTTATTCGGCGCTCGCTGGAGACGGCAACAACGGCGCCTTGCTTGGCGGATTGGTGGGGGGCCTGGCCGTCCTCGCAGTCATCGCATGGCTCATGCTGCGCACCAGCGCTCGCATGCCCATCGGCAAGTTCTTCAGCCTCAGCTCGATCCTGGTGGCGGTGCTCGCGGTCGTGCTCGCTGGCAAGGGGGTTGCGGGCCTCCAGGAGGCAGGGTGGCTCAGCGCCAGTCCAATCCACTGGCCCCGCATCGAGGTACTCGGGATGTATCCGTCTGCGGAGACCACCATCGCGCAGGCTGTGGTCCTGATCATTGCGCTGGCGGGCTTTGCGCTGAACTCGGTAAGGGCACGACAGCCTCGGTCAACATGAAGTAGTTGGCCGTAAGTCATCAACGCGAAGGAATTGCGCGTCGCTGCGGCCTGCGAGCACAGCGAAATGGTCGAGTTGCGCGTTTCTGGGCGCGCCAGAAAGCCCAATCGGATGCCCCGGTCAGCTGATTGCAACGGGAAGGTTGCGGCGCTGACCCGATGCGCAGCCAGAATGCGCTGTATTTCTACGCACACTCGAGAAGATCCACATGGCAACTCGCGACGATCTCCCGATCCTGCGTCAGATCCCGAGCGGTGTCTGGGTCCTGGGGTTCGTTGGCATGCTCATGGACATTTCCTCGGAAATGATCCACAGCCTGCTGCCGCTGTTCATGGTCTCCACCCTCGGGGCCAGCGCTTTCGCGGTCGGACTGATCGAAGGGCTCGCTGAGGCTACTGCGCTGATCGTCAAGGTCTTCTCGGGAACGCTGAGCGACTATCTCGGCAAGCGCAAGGGTCTGGCCATGTTCGGCTACGCACTGGGCGCACTGACCAAGCCGCTCTTCGCGCTCGCCCCACCCTGGGCATCGTGCTGACGGCACGGCTGCTGGACCGGGTCGGCAAGGGGATTCGCGGGGCGCCCCGCGATGCGCTGGTCGCCGACATCGCGCCGGCGCACCTGCGCGGTGCGGCTTTCGGCCTGCGCCAGTCGATCGACACCCTCGGGGCCTTCCTCGGGCCGCTGCTGGCCGTCGGCTTGATGCTGCTCTGGGCCAACGATTTCAGGGCCGTGTTCTGGGTCGCGGTGGTCCCCGGAGCGTCGCGCTCTGGGGCGTTCACATGGGCATGACGCAAGGCCTGCTGACCGCCATGGTGGCGGACACCGCGCCCGCCGACCTGCGCGGCACCGCCTACGGGTTTTTTAACCTGGTCAGCGGCCTTGCCATGTTGGCCGCCAGCGTGATCGCCGGCCTGCTGTGGGACCGACTCGGCGCATCTGTCACCTTCCACGCCGGCGCGGCCTTTTGCACGATGGCGCTTGCTGGGCTGGCGTGGCATCGCCGATAGGCAAGTGGGGACAGCGAACAGGCGCTGATGGCTGTGCCATGAAGAGGGAATTCCGACTTCCGAAATGCTGATTTCAGCAAGACTCGGGCGCGAGAGCGGTCTTTTTCATATCAGCAGTCATGATCACCAGCGCAAGACAAGCGGACACGCCAAGCATGGCGGAGAACCACAACGCACCATCTCCCCACCGTTCCACGGCCATACCAAACAGGAACGGCGCCCCAGCCTGGACGATGCGCGCCGGCACCATGAGGAATCCCTGACGCTGTCCGTAACCCTTCGCGCCGAAGATCAGGAGCGGCAGCGTCCCGATGGCGATGGTCAGGATGCCGTTGCCTAGGCCATGCAGCACGGCAAAGGCTGCTGCTGCCGATGTGCCAAGCAGACCGAGACAGAGCGCGCCCAGTGGATGAGCCAGCGTGGCCAACCAGGCCGAGAGCAGCGGATGCGCGCGCTTCAAAAAGGTGAACTCGATCACTCGTCCCGCCACCTGGGCCGGCCCGACCATGGCGGCGATGCCAACGGCCGCGGCCAGGCTGGCTCCGCTGGCCAGCAGGAGTTCCGGCAAGTGGGCGGCCATCGCCGTGCTGATGAACCAGGTGACGGCAAAGACATAGGCCATCAGGATCGCCGCCCGGCGCTGCTGCGCCGGGGACAATCCGGCGCCAGGTTCTTTTCCTGCGCCAGTTGCCTCCTTCGACGCCTGATTCGCACGAGCGACTCGTGGCAGCAGCACGTTGAGAGGAAGTCCAATCACCAAATGCAATGCCGCCCATGCAAGGCACGCGCCGCGCCAGCCTACGGCGTTTTCCAGATAGGCCGACAAGGGCCACCCGACGGTGCTCGCAAAGCCTGCGAACAGTGTGATGCCGGTGATTGATCTCCGCGCATCTTTGCCATGCAGGCGTACCACGGTAGCGAACGCGGCCTCATAGAGTCCGCTCCCCATGGCCAGGCCCATCAACGCCCAGGCGACGAACACATGGCTGGCATGCGTGGCCTGACTCAGTGCAGCCAGCCCCGAGGCGAACACCAGGTTGCTGGCGATGAGCACCGGGCGTCCGCCCAGGCGATCGATGAGTCGACCGGCATACGGCCCGGTGGCTGCAGCGACCAGCAGTGCTACCGAGAAAGCACCAAAGACCGTGGATGTAGAGGTCCCGGTGTCTGCGCCGATGGCGCTGGCCAGCACCGCAGGCAGGTAGTACGACGAGGCCCAGGCCAAAGTCTGAGCCACGCCCAACATCACTGTGGTTGTCGTCCTGCTTTGCACGCTGGATTCGCCTCTCTCAGATGCTTCGCAGGTTGACCCGCTTCGAGAGGGCCTCTGCGCTCTCGCGCCGCTCGCTGTATCGGTCGACCAAATACTCCGCGCAGTCGCGCGTGAGCAGCGTGAACTTGATCAGTTCCTCCATCACGTCGACCACCCGCTCGTAATACGGCGAGGGCTTCATCCGGCCGGACTCGTCGAATTCCAGGAAGGCCTTGGCCACCGACGACTGGTTGGGGATCGTGATCATGCGCATCCACCGGCCCAGCACGCGCAGCTGGTTCACGGCGTTGAACGACTGTGATCCGCCCGAGACTTCCATGACCGCGAGCGTCTTACCTTGTGTTGGCCGCACCGAACCGACGGACAACGGGATCCAGTCGATCTGCGACTTCATGATGCCGGTCATCGCGCCATGGCGTTCCGGCGAGCACCACACCATGCCTTCGGCCCACTGCGCCAGATCACGCAGCTCCTTCACCTTCGGGTGGTCTTCGGGCGCGCCGTCGGGCAGTGGCAGACCGCGTGGATCGAAGATGCGCGTTTCCGCTCCCATCTTGCGCAGCAAACGAGCGGCTTCTTCGGTCAGCAGCCGGCTATAGGAGCGCTCGCGGACCGAGCCATACAGCAGCAGGATGCGAGGCGCGTGCGTGGCCCGCTCGGATGGCAGCAGGCGCTGCAGATTCGGCTCTCGGAAGACCTCTAGATCGAGATTGGGGAGTTCAGGACTTAGCGACACGTTGGCCTTTCTCGTCGATCACGGCTTCGCCGTCCTCCTTCGTGAAGGCGCCAAGTTGCGGACGCCGCAGGATGTCCAGCACCACTTCGGACGGGCGGCACAGGTGTGTCGCCAACGGCGTGACCACGATCGGGCGATTGATAAGGATCGGGTGCTGCAGCATGAAGTCGATCAATTGGTCGTCGGTCCACTTCGGATCGCCCAGGCCTAGCTCGTCGTAGGGCGTGCCCTTCTGGCGCAGCAGGCTGCGCACAGGGGTGCCCATGGCGGCGATCAGCTGCACCAGCTTCTCGCGGTCGGGCGGGGTCTTCAGGTATTCGATGACCGTGGGTTCTTCGCCCGTGTTACGGATCAGTGCGAGCACGTTCCTGGAAGTGCCGCAGGCGGGGTTGTGATAGATGGTGATGTCGCTCATGAATTCGCTTGCAAACTTGAAGGTGATAGGGTCAGGTCTCAGCTGGCGCTCAGTCGCAATGCCAGCGCGGCCAGTGTGACGGCCAATACGGGCAGCGTCATCACGATGCCGACCTTGAAGTAGTAGCCCCAGGCGATGGTCGTGCCTTTCTTCTGGAGCACATGCAGCCACAGCAGCGTGGCCAGGCTGCCAATGGGCGTGATCTTCGGGCCCAAGTCACAACCGATCACGTTGGCGTAGATCATCGCCTCCTTGACCAGGCCCGACGCACTCGACCCATCGATGGACAGTGCGCCCACCAGTACGGTTGGCATGTTGTTCATGATGGACGACAGGCCCGCCGTCAGAAAGCCGGTGCCCATGGCCGCGCCCCAGACGCCGCTCTGCGCGAACACGTTGAGCAGCGACGAGATCTGGCCGGTCAGCCCGGCGTTGCGCAGGCCGTAGACCACCAGGTACATGCCGAGCGAGAAGATCACGATCTGCCAAGGCGCACCATGCAGCACCTTGCGCGTGCTGATGACATGACCACGCGCGGCGACTGCAAGAAGGATGGCTGCGCCCACGGCAGCAACCGCGCTGACCGGCACACCCAGCGGCTCCAGTGCGAAGAAGCCGATGAGCAGCAGCACCAGCACGATCCAGCCGGCCCGGAAGGTGGCGGGGTCCCTAATGGCTTCCACCGGATTCTTGAGCTGTGCCACGTCATAGGTCGCCGGAATGTCCCGACGGAAATAGAGCATCAGCACCACCAAGCTGGCCGCCACGGCGGCGAGGTTCACCGGGACCATCACGCCAGCGTATTCATTGAACCCGATCTTGAAGAAGTCGGCCGACACGATGTTCACGAGATTCGAGACGATCAGCGGCAGGCTGGCGGTATCGGCGATGAAGCCGGCTGCCATCACGAAGGCCAGCGTTGTGGCCGGCGTGAAGCCGAGGGCGACGAGCATGGCCATCACGATCGGCGTGAGGATGAGCGCCGCGCCGTCGTTGGCGAAGAGGGCCGAGACGGCCGCGCCCAGCAGGACGATGAAGGCGAAGAGACGGCGGCCGTTGCCGCGCCCCCATCGCGCCACGTGCAAGGCCGCCCACTCGAAGAAACCTGCCTCGTCCAATAGCAGGCTGATGATGATGACGGCAATGAAGGTTGCCGTGGCATTCCAGACGATGCCCCAGACGACCGGGATGTCCGCTAGGTGGACCACGCCGAAGATCAGCGCGATCACGGCGCCCAGCGAGGCACTCCACCCGATGCCCAGGCCGCGCGGCTGCCAGATGACTAGCACGAGTGTGAAGATGAAGATGAGGATGGCCGCGAGCATGGGGACGAAGTTGAAAGGGTGGATGAGGTACGCACAGGGGCGCTCGGCCTGGTCTTCAGGCCAAACGCTCCGACGAGGGCATCAGAGGGTTTCGAGCAACGTGCGCAATTGCGCGTCGTTCAGGGTTTCGAACGGCACGTTTGCCAGCGTGTGCATGCGCTCGCCGATGACCTGGCGGGTCGATTCGAAAGCCGCGCGTTTGTCGTCGGGCGTTGTCCCGACGTTCGACGGGTCCGGATAGCCCCAGTGAACCTGCACCGGCGAGCCGGGCCAGTAGGGGCAGGTCTCCTGTGCCGCGCTGTCGCACACGGTGATCACCACGCGCATCGTCGGTGCATCGGGCTTGGAGAACTCATCCCAGCTCTTGCTGCGGTAGCTCGACGTGTCGATGCCCGCACGCTCGAGGACCTCGACGGCCATCGGATTGATACGGCCGCTGGGCGTACTGCCGGCGCTGTACGCGCGCGCGTCGATACCCAGCGTCTGGGCCCAGTGGTTGAACATGCCCTCGCCCAGGACGCTGCGCGCCGAGTTGTGGGTACAGAGGATCAGGACGTTCGTCGTCATGTCAGCGGGTTCCGATATCGCGCACTTCGCGCTGGATGGCGAGGGTTTCGAGCTTGGCAAGCGGCAGCGAGAGCAGGAATTCGATCCTGCGCTTGAGCGTGACGGCGGCATCCATGAAGGCGCGATGCCGGACATCGTCCGAGCCCTCGACGGCCGCCGGGTCGGGCAGGCCCCAGTGCGCGGTGATCGGTTGCCCCGGCCAGACGGGACAGACCTCGCCGGCGGCCTGGTCGCACACAGTGATCACGAAGTCCATGTGCACAGCACCGTCCTTGGCGTACTCTCCCCAGCTCTTGCTGCGGTAGCCGGTGTCCCGGTAGCGCAACTGACGCAGTGTGGAAAGCGCCAACGGATTGACGGCTCCCTTGGGATGGCTGCCGGCCGAATAGGCGACGAAGCGCTCTGAGCCCAGTTGATCGAGGATGCCCTCAGCCAGGATGGATCGGGCGGAGTTGCCCGTGCAGATGAACAGGACGTTGTGTTTTCGTTCGGTCATAAGAAGCTTTCAGCAGCAGGCTTTATTCGTGGCGACCACCACGGGGATGGACTTGAGGCCAGCAGGCCCAGCGCAACACGCACTTGCAGGCTCTGCGCCGCCAGGGGAGGCGCCTTCCCCGCGGCTCTGGCCGTACACCACGGCGGTTTCAAGGGTGCGGTAATGCTCCCAGGCAATACCTTGCGGATCGGTGACCCAGTGCTTGTCGCTCTTCGCATAGCAGCAGACGGTTTCCCCTTCATCGAAGATCGTCCGGTCGGCGAACTGGGCACGGACCTTGAGTTCAGCCAACTCGTCTTCGTCGTCGGCCTGGATCCCGAGGTGGTCGATGCCCGTGCCGTGACCGACGGTCGAGATGGCGAAGTTGACACGGGGGTCTTCCAGCATCCATTTCGCATAGTCTCGCTCGACGCGCGCGGGTTCCGCCGCAAAGAGGCGGGAGTAAAAGACGATGCTCTTGCTCAGGTCATCGACGTGCAGGTGAACATGGAAACGCTTCATGGTCGGTTCTCCTTGAGGGGGTAAGGGACAGGGCGGTGTGTGGTGGTGGCCCAAGGCTTAGGCCGAGATAGACGATCTCGTGGGAAGCGCGAGCTCGCGAAACATGCAGGTTGCTGAATCGGGGCAAACGCTGGCGAACTCCGCAGTCAAACGAATCGCCTCTGGGACGTCGGTTCTGGGACGCAGGCGATAGCCTCGCATGGCGAAGAAAGCAGCCGCAGTGGTCGTAAGCAGGAAGAGCTCCTGGATGCCTGCGGCTGCCGCGTGGGCCTGCAGGGCAAGCAGCAATGCATCCCCGTGTCCAGAGCCTCGGTGGGCCGGTGCGACCGCGAGGGATCGCAGCAGACCGGCGCTGCTCGCTCGCTCGACACCGACGCAGCCCACTAGGCCTTGCGCACCATCTGCGGGACGCAGTACAAGGAAGTCGCGAACGGCATCCGGCGTCAGATCGTCGTGGGGCAGGCCGCAAAGCTGCAGCAGCGCACGAATCTGCGCGAAGTCGCTGCTGGTGGCTGATTCGGGGTGCATGGCGACGTGACCTTCGTGACGGCGGCGGCGCTCAGCACGCGCAGGAGTTTTCGCCTTCTGCTTCCGTCAGGCAGGCCTGCCCCTGACAGCAGTTCTCCGTGAGGTAGGCCAGCAGCGCATTCATCTGGTCGAACGAAGCGCGGTAGATGAGATGCCGTCCCTGGCGCTCCTGGGAAATCAGGCCCGCGTTGGCCAATTCCTTGAGGTGGAACGAGAGACTTGTTGCGGGTACGCCGAGCGCCTCGGTCAGTGCTCCCGGCGTCATACCTTCCGGGCCTGCCACGACCAGCGTGCGGAACACACGCAGGCGGACTGCTTGCGCCAGAGCCATCAAGGAGCGGACAACAGTAGTTTCTTCCATAATTCGAGTATCGTTGAATAATTGAATCTGTGCAAGTCACCGACTCCAAGGCGAGCCGGCACCAGGAGATCCACACATGCGGCCCTTCCACATGCTTCTTGCCATCCTGGTCGCTGTGATCTGGGGGGTGGCGTTTGTCGTCAGCAAGATCGGCCTGGAGAGCTTCACGCCACCGCAATTGACCGCACTACGCTTCCTGGTGGCCGCCGTGGGCGTGTTCTGGTTGCCGCGGCCAGCGGTTTCATGGAAAGCGGTACTGTTCATCGGCCTCAGCGTCTTCACCGGCCAATTCCTGCTGCAGTTCTTCGGGATCGCGCTTGGAATGCCCGCCGGGCTCACCGCCTTCGTGGTGCAGAGCCAGGCGCTCTTCACGGTCGTGTTCGCGGCGATGATGTTTGGGGACCGCCCCACCAGCCAGCAAGCCATCGGCATGGGCGTGGCTCTCGTCGGGTTGTTTGTGATCAGCCTGACGCTCAACGGCAACGTGCCCATGCTCGCCTTCGCTCTGACGCTCGCATCCGCGCTGAGTTGGGCCAGCGGTAACTTGGTGATCAAGCGACTCCCTAAGGTCAATATGCTGCACCTCATGGGGTGGGCCAGCCTGGTTCCTCCTGTTCCCGCACTGCTACTGTCGTTCGCGCAGGACGGACCAGGAGCGCTCTTGCACGCGGTAGCGCATGCGTCGATGTGGGGTCTTCTGGCGCCGGTCTACCTCGGACTGCTGGCGACTGTGCTGGCGTACGCTATTTGGGGCAATCTATTGCAGCGCTACTCAACTGGCACGGTCGCTCCCTATGCCTTGCTGGCACCCGCCGTAGGCTTGAGCATGTCCTCGCTGGTCTACGGCGAGCGCTTCAATGCGATTCGACTGGCGGGAATGATTCTTCTGCTCACGGGCGTAGCGATCACTGCAGGCCTGCTCAATCGTTGGCGCCGTACCAGCATTGGGTAGCAATAAGAGCGAACCAGTCGAGCTGCTCGAGGTCCCCCCGCGACTGCGGTCGCGGCAGCCAGCACTTTCTGGATCGTGCGGGTAGATGATTGGATGTCACTCATAGCTCGACCACGAGTTCGGGGTTGAACTGCGTGTTCTCCAGGCCGCGGTCATGCCGCAAGTACCCACGGGGATTGCACACCACCCGGCAGTTACCGGCTTGATAATCGAAGCTCTCGTGGATGTGGCCGTGAATCCAGAGTGAGGGCACCTCGAAGAAATAGCCCGGAAGCTCGCTCACGAAGGCGCCGGACAGCCAGTTGGCCTGGTAGTGCGATGCGAGCGATCCGCGGTGCGGTGCATGGTGGGTCACGACTACCGTCGGCCCGTCGAAGGGATCTGCCAACTTCGCCGCCAGCCAAGCACGGGCACGCTGGTGCAGCGCTCCCGTGTCCTCGGGCGTCAGTCGGCGCTTCCTCGGCTTGACGTGCGCCACGGCCTGATCGACAGACTCTGTTGTCTCCGCCCATCGGATCGATGAGTAGTCGTTGAGTTGCAGCTTGGCGACTTTCGTCGCACGCTCCATCGCCGTCTTCTGTGTAGAGGAACGAGAGCGTCGCATGCCTCGCGTGCGTCTAAGGTGCTCCAGAAGTTCCTTCTTCAGGGCGCCACGAGCTTGAATGAAAAGACTGCGGTAAACGGTCTCGTGTGACACATGAAGGCTCGGGTCGTTCGGATAAGTATGCTTGAGCCAGCCGGCAATCTGCTCTGGCGACCACAGCATTCGAAGATCCTTTCTGCGCCGCAGTCGTTGCCTCTTCGCTCCAACAGGACTCGAATGGTAAGCGTCCGGGCAACCCATCTTGATTCCTGTCGGCGGGCCTAGGAGCATCGT
>NZ_JBMDKG010000018.1:0-144413 GCF_057809595.1 Variovorax sp. FG153 | reverse complement strand
CGCCGGTCCGGAGACCGACAAGGTGCGCGGCAAGTTCGACATCGGCGTGACCTCCAGAGAAACGAGGTCGCGCAGTGTGCAAGCGCCAACGCGTTTGCACTGCGAACAATGGTTGCGCCGGCGCCACCCGGCGAGAGGCGGGCCTCAGCGCGCGGCAGTACCGCCCAGCTGCCGCACCTGGTCCGCGTAGACCTTCTCGATGCGCTGCAGCCGCTGTTCGCGCGCGGCCTCGTTGACCCACTGCGCGGCCATCGCGCGCTGGCGGCCGAGCTGGCGGTCGAGCCGGGCCTGCGGCAGCAGCGCGCCGTCGTCGGCCGCCGCATAGCCGAAGCCGGCGCGCAAGGTCTTGAGCACCTCGCGCTCGGCATCGGCGCGCGCGCCCTTGCCCTGGCCGTAGCTGGTCAGGAAGGACTGCAGCCGGGCCTGGAACTCGGGCGGCCAGTCGCGCCGCACCACCATCGGCGCGCCCGGCGGCGGCTGCGACTCCCACACCACCTGCAGCCGCTCGGCCTCGACCGGGAACTGCTCGCGGAAGCGCTCGAAGTCGGTCGTGTTGTTGGTCGCCACGTCGGCATCGCCGTTGGCCACCGCCAGCGCGGTGGCCTGGTGGGTGTCGACGATCTCGCTGCGAAAGCGCGTTTCCATCGCGATGTGGTTCGGCAGGAACAGCTCGCTCTGCGGCACCTGGAAGCCGGTCACCGAACGGCTGTCGCCGCGCGCGAGCCGCCACTGCTCGGGTTTGGCGAGCAGCGCCTCGAGGCTGTTGAAGGGCGGCGCCTTGCGCATCAGCAGCACGGCGCGGTGCTCGGGCATGCCGGGGCGGCGCGCGATCTGCGCGATCACCTTCATGCGGCCCTGGGTCACGGCATCGAGCGCCATCTTGGCCGACAGGAAGGCCATGTCGATCTCGTCGCGGCCGATGGCGCGGTCGAGCTCCTCGTACGAGGAGACCGAGTAGGCGCTCACGGGCACGCCGATGGCACGGCCGAGGTCGGCCAAGAGCGGCGTCCACAGCGCGCGCGACTCGACCGCGCCGCCCAGCGGCAGCACGCCGAAGCGGATCCCCTTGACGGGCGCCGGCTGCGTGGCCAGCGCGGCGGGCGCCACGGCGCAGGCCAGCACGGCGAACAGCGCCAGCCACGCGGCGCGCAGCCAGGCGATCAAGGCGAGACGTCCTTCAGCACGCCGACCTGCTCGGCATAGCCGCTGTCCAGCCGCTGCAGCCGGGCCTGGCGCGCGGCGTCGTTGACCCATTGCGCGGTCTTCGCGTTCTGCGTGGCGAGCTGGTAGGCCAGCTTGGCGGCGGGCAGCAGCGAGCTGTTGTCGGCCGGCACGAAGCCCGCGAGGTCGTGCAGCGACTTCAGCACCACGCGCTCGGCATCGCCGCGCGGCCCCTTGGCGCGGCCGTAGGCCACGAGGAAGGCCTGCACCCGCTGGCGCAGCTCGGGCGGATAGTCGCGCCGCATCACGATCTGCGCATGCGGGATCAGCTCCGACTCCCACAGCACCTGCAGCCGGCCGGCCTCGGCCGGGAAGCGCAGCTTGAAGCGCTCGAAGTCGGCCGTGTTGTTGGTGGCGACGTCGGCCTCGTTGTTGGCCACGGCCAGCGCCGTGACCTGGTGCGTGCCCACCACCTCGCTCGCGAAGCGGGTCTCCATGGCGATGTGGTTGGGCAGGAAGAACTGCAGCTGCGGCACGATGAAGCCCGACACCGACTGCTTCTCGCCGCGCGCGAGGCGCCAGCGGTCGGGGTCGGCCAGCAGGCCCGCCAGCGTGTTGAAGGGCGGCGCCTTGCGCGCCAGCAGCAGCGCGCGGTAGCCGGGCAGGCCGTCGTGCCGCACCACCTGCGCCACCACCTTCATGCGGCGCTGGCTCACGGCGTCGAGCGCCATCTTCCCCGACAGGAAGGCCATGTCCACGTCGTCGCGCTGGATCGCCTGCTCGAGCGCCTCGTACGAATTGACCGAGAGCACCGCCACCGGCCGGCCGAGCGCGCGGCTGAGCTCGGCCAGCAGCGGATCCCAGTCGCTGCGCGATTCGAAGGCGCCGCCCAGCGGCAGGATGCCGAAGCGCATCGGCGCGGCCTCGGCGCCATGGCCGCCCGGGGCCGTGAAGCCGCCTTTGACGGTCTGGGCCGGCGTGGACTGGGCCGAGGGCGGGATGTTCGAGACCGAGGGCAGCGAGGGCGCCGCCGGGCCCTGCGCCATCGCGGCCCAAGGCAGCGAGGCGCCCAGCAGTACCGCCGCCAGCCAGCGCCGCCAGGCGGGGCGACGGATACCGGTGGGCTCGGAGGGGCCTGGGGAACAGCGCAGGAAAGCCGGCATATTTGGACGGGCGAGGACGGCCGCAGCGAACCGGCCGGTCTAACATGGCGAAGCGGACGCCATTAGATATCAACCAGAAGCAGTTTTCGTGATGTTTTTCCCGTCTTCCCTGCCTCGCACGGCCTCCGTAGGCTCGGTCGCCATGCCCTTCCCGCGTCCATGAACTGGAACTTCGCCGTCGTCCGCGGCCTGGCAAGGCTCACTTTCGCGCAGCAGCTGATCCTGCTGGCGATGCTGCCGGCCATGGTGGCGACGCTGGTCGCGATCACGGTGCTCACGCGCCAGCACCTGGACAACCTCACCGAACTGATGCGCGCCAATGCGCAGACGGTGGCGCTGCAGGTGGCCACGGTGGCGCAGGCGCCGATCGTGCGCATGGACCGGCGCGCGCTGCAGCGCACCGCGCAGTCGGGCACCTACCAGCCGCACGTGCAGCAGGTGCAGATCTGGTCGGAGGACGGCGAGATCGTGGCCAATTCCGAGACCATGGACCGCGCGCGCGGCGAGGGCCTGCAGGTGGTGGTGCCGATCGTCGGCGACGACGGCCGCGCCAGCGGCAAGGTGATGGTCGAGATCAGCCTCGGCGCGGTGCAGAACGCGCGCCGCTCGGTCTGGCTCAACGTGGTGCTGGTGCTCGGCGCCAGCCTGGTGGGCGTGGGCCTGGCCGGCTGGTGGGCGGCGCGCCGCATCAGCGAGCCGATCCGCGCGCTCGGCAAGGCGGTCGACCGGCTCGGCGCCGGCGAGGCCGCGAGCGTGACGATCGAGGGCACCTCCGAAGTGCAGCATCTGCAGCGCGGCTTCAACGAGGCCGCGCGCGCGCTCGCCGAGAGCCACCGGCTGCTGCAGAGCCGCATCACCGAGGCCACGGCCGAACTGGCGCGCAAGAACCAGCAGCTCGAGGTCGCGAGCCAGGCCAAGACCCGCCTGCTGGCCGCCGCCAGCCATGACCTGCGCCAGCCGCTGCACGCGCTCACGCTGTTCTCCGACGGCCTGGCCAACGGCGAGACCGATCCGCTGCGGCTGCAGCGCATCGGCCACATCCGCGAATGCGTGGACTCGCTCGACCGGCTGTTCTCCGAGCTGCTGAACCTCTCGCAGCTCGACGCCGGCGTGCTGCAGCCGCAGTGGGTCGACTTCCCGCTCGACCGGCTGTTCGACGAGATCAGCCGCAACTTCCGCCCGGTGGCCGAACAGCAGGGCCTGCGGCTGGTGGCGCGCAAGACCGACCTGTGGGTGCGCTGCGACTACGTGATGCTGTCGCGCATCCTCAACAACCTGGTGTCGAACTCGCTGCGCCACACGCTCGAGGGCGGCGTGCTGATCGGCGCGCGCCAGCGCGGGCGCGGCGTGCGCATCGACGTGGTCGACACCGGCGTGGGCATCGCGCAGCAGCACCAGGCGCGGGTGTTCGAGGAGTTCTACCAGGTCGAGCCCTCGGGCCGCCAGGCCTCGCGCGGCACGCGCGGCATGGGCCTGGGACTGGCCACGGTGCAGCGGCTGGCCGAGCTGCTCAACACGCGCGTGGAGCTCAGTTCGCGCGTCAACAGGGGCACCTGCGTGCGCGTGCTGGTGCGCTCGGCGCCCGCGGGGCTGCCCGCGCCGGCCGCGGCCGCGCAGCCCGTGCTCGAGAACGACGCGCACTGCCTCGCCGGCCTGCGCATCCTGGTGATCGACGACGAGCGCACCATCCTCGAAGGCCTGACGGTGGTGCTGTCGAACTGGGGCGCCGAGGTGCTGGCCGCGCAGACCCGTGCCGAGGCGCTCGCGATGGCCGACACCTGGCCCGTGCCGCCCGACGTGGTGGTCAGCGACCTGCTGCTGCAGGGCGGCGACAACGGCCTGGACGTGATCGCCGCGCTCGAACGCCATCCGCGCGGCATCGGCATCGGCACCGCGCGGCTGCTGGTCACCGGCGAGACCAAACCCGACCGCCTGCGCGAGGTGCAGAGCGCGGGCATCACGGTGCTCTACAAGCCGGTGTCGCCGCGCGTGCTGCGCCAGGCGATCCTCGCGCAGCGCGCGGCCGCGGCGCGGGCCGTGCAGGCCTGAGAACGCGCCGGGCAACGGGCTTCGGTGGCGATACGCCATCGGAGATAGGCCAAGCGGCCGTTGCCGCGTGAACTTCCTCACAGCCCGGCAGGGTGCGCGCCGCGGGCATAAGCCCTCCGCCTTATCGCGCGAAGGGGGGCGCTTCCGTACATTGAACCATCGCCCCCCAGTGGCAGAAGCCTTCATGTCCGTCGCCGCGAACCCCTCTCCCATCCTCCCCTGCACGACCCGGTTGCTGCGCGGCGCCACGCGTGCGCTGCTGGCCTTCGCCGCGCTGCTGGGCGCCGCGCTGTCGTCGGCCGGCGGCTTCACGGTCCTGATGGGCGACGACCTCGCCGCGCATGCCGAATTCGTGCAGCAGTTGCGCCAGGGGCTGGACCCCGCGAGCCGCTTCGAGCTGGTGCGGCTTTCTCCAGGCGCGCCCAATGCCTCCGACAGCGCGGCCGCCGAGCCCGGCGACGTCAACGTGAGCGTGCGCACGCGCAGCATGCGGCCCTCGATCTCGAGCGCCGACGGCGGCTCGCTGACCATGGCGGTGGGTGCAACGGCCGCGCGCGCCGCCATCGAGCGCCCGGGCCAGGAACCGCTGGTGCTCGCGATGCTGAGCCGGCTCGACTACGAGGGCCTGCGCGCCAGCCCCGCGCTGCGCCGCGCCGATCGCCGCGTCGGCGTGCTGCTGCGCGACCCGGCCATGGCCGACCAGCTCGCGCTGGTGGGCGCGGTGCTGCCGGCGCAGCGCCATCGCCTCGGCGTGGTCGCCACGCCCGAATCCGAACCGCTGGTGCGCGACCTGCAGCGCGCCGCGCAGGCACAGCCCGGCGGCGGCTGGGACCTGCAGGTGGAGTACACGCCCGACGCGCGCTCGCTCGCCACCGCGCTGCGCGCCGTGGTGCCGCGCAGCGATGCGCTGATGGTGCTGCCCGACCTGATCGGCGACAACCAGGCCGCCACGCTGTCGGTGCTGCGCGCGGGCGCGGGCGCCGGCCTGCCGGTGTTCGGCGCCAGCGAGGGCCTGGTGCGCTCGGGCGGCCTCGCGGCCGCGGTCTCCACGCCGGCACAGCTCGCGCAGCAGGCGCGGCTGCTGGCGCAGAAGGTCGCGGGCGGCGCCGGCGCGGGCGGTGGCGGCAATCCGCTGGTGGAGGCCGCGACGCCCGCCACCGTGCGCATCAATCCCACCGTCGCGCGCGGACTCGGGCTGCGGCTGCCCGAGGAACGCGAACTGACCGAGCGCCTGACCGCCACGCGATGAGCGCCACCCGGCCGCCCGAGGGCGCGGATTCCAGTTCGGCCGTGCCCCCCATCGCCGGTGCCCTGGTGGTGCGCGGCAACCTGCAGCGCGACCTGTTCCGCCTCGGCGTGGTGCCCTGCGTGGCGGTGGCGCTCGCGCTCACCGCCTGGTTCACCCACAACCGGCTGCAGACGCTGGAGGCCGCCTTCGACGCCGAGGGCCAGGCGGTGGCGCGCCAGGTGGCGGCCATGTCCGACCTGAGCCTCTATGCCGGCGACCTGCCCGCGCTGCAGAACGTGGCCAATGCCGCGCTGCGCGGCGGCCAAGTGATGCGCGTGGAGATCAGCAACAGCGCCGGTGTCTACGTGACGGCCGGGCCCAAGGCCGGCTCGCTCGCGCAGCTGCGCATGTTCACCGCGCCGGTCACGCTGCGCGAGGCCTCGCGCGCCAGCGCCTTCGCGCCCGCGGGCTCGACCGCCGCGGGCGAGACGCCGGTCGGCCTGGTGCAGACCTTCCGCGACACCACCGCCTATTCGCGCGAGCGCACGCGCTCGCTGCTCGCGGGCATCGGCATCGCGATGGTGGCGCTGCTCGCGGCCTGGGCCTCGGTGCGCCACATGGCGCGCACGGTGGCGCGGCCGCTGCGCCGCGTGTCGCGCACCGTGGCGGCGCTCGAGGCCGGCCATTTCGAGATGCGCTGCGGCGTGGTCGAGGGCGGCTCGCGCGGCACGCACGAGCTGGCCATGCTGGCGCACGACATCGACCGCCTCGCCGAGCGGCTGCAGCACAACCGCCAGGTCAGCGAGGAGCGCGTGCGCGAGGCCACCGCGGTCGCGCTGCAGCGCATGGCCGAGGCCGAGCAGGCCGCGCTGTCGCGCGCGCGTTTCCTGGCCGCCGCCAGCCACGACCTGCGCCAGCCGCTGCATGCCATGGGCCTGTTCATCGACGGCCTGCTGCCCGGCGCGAGCGAGGCACAGCGCCCGGCCGTGCTGCGGCTGCAGGAGAGCACCGAGTTCATGGGCGTGCTGCTCGACGACCTGCTCGAGATCTCGCGGCTCGACGCGCAGGTGCTGACGCCGGCCATCGCCAAGGTCTCGCTGGCCGCGCTGTTCGACCAGCTCGACGCGCAGCACGCGGCCAGCGCCGGCGAGCTGCGCGTGCGGCTGCGCTGGAGCGACCGCGGCCTCGCGGTGCGCAGCGACGCGGCGCTGCTCAAGCGCATCGTCGGCAACCTCGTGAGCAATGCGCTGCGCCACGCGCCCGCGGGCGGCACCGTGCTGGTGGCCGCGCGCCGCGCGCGCAGCGGCCCCGACGGCGGGCGCGGCGTGCGCATCGAGGTGCGCGACAACGGCGTGGGCATCGCGCCGATCCACCAGCAGCGCATCTTCGAGGAGTTCTACCAGGTGGCGAACACCGAGCGCGACCGCCGCCGCGGCTTCGGCCTCGGCCTCGCGATCTGCGCGCGCATCGCCACCCTGCTGGGCACGCGCATCGCGCTGCGCTCGGCGCTCGGCGCCGGCAGCACCTTCGCGCTGACCCTGCCCGCGGCCAATGCCGCCGACATCGCGCCGCCGCAGCCGGCGCCGCCCGCGCCCGCGCCGCTCGCGGGCCTGCGCTGCCTGGTGGTGGACGACGACCCCGCCATCCTCGACGGCAGCCGCGCGCTGCTCGAGCAATGGGGCTGCCAGGTCGAATGCGTGGCCACCGGCGCCGAGGCGATCGCGCGGCTGGGCACCGGCGACATCCCCTACGACGCCGTGCTGTGCGACCTGCAGCTGCCCGGCGACACCGACGGCATGGACGTGATCGACGCCGCCAAGCGGCTGCAGCCCGAGGCGCTCGCGGTGCTGGTCTCGGGCGCCACCGGGCCCGATGCGCTGCAGCGGCTGCGCCACAGCGGCGCGACGCTGTTGACGAAGCCGGTGGCACCGGCGAAGCTGCGGGCGCTGCTGTCGACGCGGCGGCATGCGCAGCCCGCATGAACACCGTCATTGCTCCACCACGATGCTGCCCATCGACGCCCTGAAAGACATCCGTCCCTTCATCGCCACGCCCAGCTACAGCGGCGCGATGACCAGCGACTACGTGCGCAGCCTGCTCGGGCTGGTCAACCTCGCGTGGCGCCACGGCTTCCCGATGCAGACGCGCTTCCTCGACGGCGACAGCCTGATCCCGCGCGCGCGCAACCGGCTGGTGGCCGAGTTCATGGCCGACAGCCGCTGGACCCACCTGTTCTGGATCGATGCCGACATCGGCTTCGAGCCCGAGGCCGCGCTGCGCCTGCTGCTGGCCGGCCGCGCGGTGGTGGCCGGCGCCTATCCGCACAAGAACGACGGCTGGCCGCGCGCCGGGCTCGCGCAGCCGCTGCCCGCGGGCAGCACGCGCGAGGACTTCGAGGCGCGGCACGCGGTGTTCCCGGTCAACCTCACGGGACCCGAGGTGGCGGCGCGCGTCGACGCCGACGGCTTCGTCGAGGTGCTCGACGCGCCCACCGGCTTCATGCTGATCGAGCGTTCCGTGTTCGAGCGGCTCGCGCAGGCCCTGCCCGAGCTGCGCTACACGCCCGACCGCATGGAGGACGAGGCGGCCGCGGCCTGGCCGCACCACCGCTTCTTCGACGTCTGGGCCGAGCCCGGCAACGGCCGCTACCTCAGCGAGGACTTCGCGTTCTGCCGCCGCTGGCAATCGATCGGCGGCCAGGTCTTCGTCGACACGCGCTCGCGCCTCACGCACACCGGCACGCGCGTCTACCGCGGCGACTACGCGCGCTCGCTCGCGGCCAGCGCCGGGCCGTCGGCCTGACGCAGACCGGCCGGCAAGGTCTCCAGGTCGTAGCCGCGATCGGGCGCGATCTTCTCGAGCCGCAGTCCCGGCCCCTCCTCGGCGAGGTAGTCGTAGCCGATGGCCTGCCAGCGGTGCCCGGGATCGAGTTGCCGATAACGGTCGCGCCGCGCGATGCGGTCCTCGCGCCGGATCATGCGCAGGTGGTAGAGCCGGAAGTAGCTGCGGAACATCCGGCCATGCTGCGCGACCGCGTCGGGATACCAGGGCCCGTGCAGCGCGGGTGCCGCGTCGTAGGCGATCTCGCGCGGCAGCCGGAACAGGCACACGCGCGACTTGGCGCCCCAGGGGCCGTCGTCGCGAAAGCGGTCGGGCGCATCCCAGAGTTCGCGCACCGCGAGCGAGAGGCAACCGAGTGGCGTGTCGGACAGCGAATCGACGATGGCGCCGAGGTGCTGGAGAAACAGGCGCTCGTAGCGCTCGTCGGCATCGCAGACCAGCACCCAGCCCGCGCCATGGCGCCGCGCGCCCTCGAGCAGCCGGCGCCTGTTGTCCGGCTCGTTCCAGTCGCCGCCGGGCGGGTTCGACAGCAGCTCGAGCAGCTTGGGTTCGCGTTGCAGGATGCGCGCGGTGTCGTCGGTCGAGCCGTCGTCGAGCGCGATGAAGCCGTCGACATGGTCGCGCAGGTGGTCGAGGCAGCCCTCGAGCAGCCGCGCCTCGTCGCGCAGCTGCAGCACGCAGACGATGCGCGGCCGTGCTGCCAGCGGCTTCGGCGGCTCGGCGCTGCAGCGCGGGCAGAAGTAGTGCGGCGCCGGTTCGTGGTGCAGCATGCGCGCGCAGAGCTCGCACTGGCGGCGCGAGCCCATCGCGAACACGGGCGCGGGTTGCAGCCACGCGGGCACGGCCCCGGCATCGGCCGGCGGCGCGTCGTCGCGGGCGATGCGCGCGAAATCGCGCCCCCAGTCCTCGCCGTTCGCGCGCGCCTGCGCGGGCGTGCACTTGCGCCAGTCGTTGTCGGGATCGAACTGCTCGGCACCGTCGCGCGTCTCGAACGACAGGTGCAGCAGCTTCAGTTCGGCGCAGGCCGATAGCCGCCAGCCCGCCATCTCGAGCCGCACGCGGAAGTCGTCGTCGTCGCCGCCCCAGCCGGCGAAGGACTCGTCGTAGCCGCCGACCGCCTCGAAGGCCTCGCGCGGGCCGCACAACGAGCCATAGAAGGTGCGCAGGAACAGCGCCTCGGGCACCTGGCGCGCGAACAGGACGGGCAGCGGCCCGTCGATCGCGTCGAAGCGCGCGAAACCCACGCGGCCCAGCACCACGCCGCGCTCGACCGCCAGCGCAGCCTGCAGCGCCAGCGCGGGTGCGTCGTCCACATAGGCCGACTCGGGCGAATGCACGAGCACGAAGCGGCCGCGCGCATGGCGCACGCCGACGTTGATGGCCCGGCAGGGCGGGCGCCAGCCATGCGGCCGGTCGTTGACGACCACGCGCCAGCACACCGTCTCGAAGCGCGCGAGCAGTTGCAGCAGGCCCTGTTCCTCGGCCGGTTCGTCGAGCGCGATCACCACCTCGATGCCGGGACGCGACCAGTGCGGCGCGTTGAGCGCGGCCACGCGCTCGAACTCCGCGAGCTTGCGATAGAACGGCAGCACCACGCTGAGCATCATGCGGTCCGCCTCTCGGCGATCGGCGCGATGGCGCAAGACAAGGGAGACAATGGCAGGACCTGCTTCATCCCCGCATCATGAACGGTTGCTTCATCAATCTGCAACGCAGTGGCGATCGCCGCACGGCCATGGAAGCGCAGCTGCGCGCGCTCGGCATCGAGGGCGTGGCGCGCTTCGAGGCGATCGACGCAGCCACCCTGCCCGCGGTGGGCCCCGATGCCGCCACCAGCGCCGGCGAACGCGCCTGCTTCCTCTCGCACGCACGCGCGCTCGAGGGCGCGCCGCCCGATGACTTCTTCCTGGTGCTCGAGGACGACGCCCTGCTGAGCCGCGCGCTGCCGCCGCTGCTGCGGCCCGAGGCGCTCGCGCAGCTCGCCGACCGGGACCTGGTGTTCCTCGAATGCCTGCCCTACACCTCGGCCCACAGCCTGCTCGCGCTGTGGCGGGCGCTGAAGAAGCAGCTGCCCGCCGACCCGGCCGCGCCGCGCGATGCGATCGCCGGCATCGAGGTGCTCGACGCGCGCGGCCTCTACAACTGGGGCGCGGTCGCCTACCTTGCCACGCCGAAGGGACTGCGCGCCCTGCCGCCGCTGCTGCGCGAGGCGCTGGCCGAAGGCCCCGCGCAGGCCTTCGACATGGCCTTGAACCGCTGGGTGGCCGAGGGCCGCCTGCGCGCGGCGGTGCTCGCCCCCTTCCTCGCCACGCCGCGGCTCGAGAGCCATGCGCACAGCACCATCGACGACCGGCCGCGCGCCGCGGAGAACGACGCGCTCGGCGGCGCGCTGCGCCGGCTGTTCTTCGCCGGCCCCATCGACGGGCTCGAGGCCCATGTGGCCGGCTACCGCCACGCGGCGCTGACCGACGATCCGCAGCTGCGCCTGCTGGCCGACCTGATGGCGCAGCTGTTCGTCATCACGGCGCGAGACGCCTAGAAATCGGCGCAGCCGTTGCGCCGCTCGGTGTTCACGCAGCTCAGCAGGTTCGGCCGCGAACGCACGCGCGACCATTCGCGCGCCAGCACGTCGCCGCCCTGCGCCGCGCGGTCGCCATCCAGCGGCCCGGTCGCCACGCAGATCGGCGCCTGGCCGATGTTGCGGTCGTAGAGGTAGGTCGAGGGCTGGTCGCGCACCACGTCCACCGAGGGCAGCTCGGGCCGCTCGAGGAAGACGAAGGGCGGTGGCGGCGGCGCCACCGGCGGCGGTGGGGGCGCGGGCGGCGGCGGCGGCCCCGGATCGACGCGCAGGTTGCCCGGCACCACCTGGATCGCATAGCCGGCCGCCGAGGCGAAGGCGCCGTCGATCGGATAGTTGCCCGGCGGGCTCGAGGCGTTCGCGCTGGTGCCCGGCGTGCCGCTGAAGCTCGAGGCGTTGTCGCCGAGGATCAGCCCGCTGACGCTGTAGGTGAAGGTGGGGTTGGGCGCGCCTTCCTGGCGCGAGGCATTGCCCACGGTCACGATCGCGGTCGGCTGCTGCGCGTAGATGAAGTGGTTGTCGGTGGCCGGCACCGTCACCGTGCACAGGCCCAGGTAGGCACAGTGGTAGAGGTTGGGCAAGGGGCCCGAGCCCGCGAGGCCGCCACGCGTCTCGCCGATCCAGGTGTCGGCCCAGACGCGCCAGGTGCCGGCGCCGATGGTGAAGCTGCCCGGATTCTGGAAGCGCGCCGCCGCCACCAGGTCTGCGCTGGTGCTCGCGTTGACGCTGGTGCCCAGCGTGAGGTCGCCCGCGAGCGTGCGCACGAACACCGTGCCGGCCGACATCGAGGTGGTGGCCGTCGGCGCGAGCTGGTTGGTCGCGGCGTCGAAGCCGTTGACGCTCAGCGCGCCGACGGTCACGGCGTTCGCGTCGACGTAGGCGAAGCCGCCCTCGGCACCGCCGCTCACGGTCGCCACGTTGTTCGCGGGATTGCGCAGGTCGACACCCGCGCCGCTCGAGCGCGCGAGCAGCCCGGTGGCGGTGATCGCGCCCGCGGCCGACTGCGTGATGTTGCCGTCGGACAGCAGGCCCAGTTGCGAGGCGCCGACCGTACCGTTGAGCGCGATGTTGCCGCCCGCGTCGTTCTGCAGGGTGAGCGCGCCCGGCGTGGCGATGGCGCCGGCCACCGTGATGTCGGCCGCATGGGTGGCGCTGCCCGCCACGATGGTGGGTGCGGCGAGGCGCGCGAACTCCGCGCTCGAGACCGAGTAGCCGCCGGTGCCCGCGCCGCCCAGCACGATCGGCGCATTGGTGCTGTCCGACACCGCGAAGTTGGCGTCCATGCCGCCGGGCCGCAGGTTGATCGCGGTGGCCGCGCTCACCGGCGTGCCGATCACGATCGCGTCGGTGCTGCCGTCGTTGACCGCGCGCAGCACCAGGTTGCGGCTGCTCTGCACCACCGGCGCCGCGCCGGGCACGCTGGGCGAGCCGCCGGCCTCGATCGAGACGCCGCTGCCGCCGTTCTGCGAGCGGCCCGTGATCTCGATGTCGCCGCCGCCGGTGGTGACGATGCGCGCACCGTTTTCCAGCCGCACGCCCGAATCGGGCGCGGCCGCGGGCACGGTGGTGTCGTTGTTGAAGTTGTAGCCGCGCAGCGCGATGCTGCCGCTGCCGGTGGTGATGCTGCTGCCGCCGTTGACCAGCACGCCGTGCGCCGCCGCGAAGGTCGACGAGGCCTGGCGCCGCGCCACGCCCTGCACCGTGACGTTGCCGCTGGTGGTCGAGATGGTCGAGGGCGTGCGGCCGTCGGTGATGACCACGCCGCTGTTCCAGTCGGCCGAGCTGCCGCGAATGTCGACGTTGCCGGTCGACGTCGCGATCTGCGCGCCCGCCAGCGTCACGTTGCCGCCGGCGATCTGCACCGCGCCGCCCGCGCCGGCATCGGTCTGGCCCACGCGGGTGTCGATCTGGCTGTCGACCAGCGTGACGTAGCCGGTGGGCGCGCCGGGCTGGCCGCTGTAGAGCGTGACCGCGCCGCCATCGGTCTGCACCGAGGCGCCATTCATCTGGATGAAGCCGCTGGTGGGGCCGCCATCGCCACGCGCATTCATCGTGACGCTGCCGCCGCGCGTGGCGATGGTGCCGTTGTAGCTGATCGAGCCGGGCGTGGCCGAGGGCGTGCCGTCGGGATTGACGCCCGCGTTGAACAGCACGTTGAGCGGCCCGCCCTTGCCCGACGAGCGGATCACCGTGCCCAGGCCGCCCTGGATGCTGTTGCCCGAGGCCAGCTCGAAGCTCAGCGGGCCGAAGGCGGCGGTGTAGTCGATCAGCGCGTTGTTCGCGAGCGTGATGCTGCCCGCGCCCGGCCCGCCGGTGCCGGTGGTGATCTTCACGCTCGCGCCGCCATTGAGCGCGGCATTGATGTCGCCGTCCTGGATCGTGGAGTTGGTGACGGCATCGAAGGGGTTGGTCGGCAGCGTGCCGGCCGCCGCGCCATTGACGATGGTGACCGCATAGGGGTCGATCAGCCACTGGCCCGCGGTGCCGGCCGGCGCGCCCGCGTTGACGCGGATGCCGGTCAGGTCGAACTGCGTGCCCGAGGTCTCGACGAAGCCGCCGTTGCCGCCCGTGCTGCCGCCGCGCGCCGACAGCGTGCCGTGCGCGCGCAGGCTGTCGCCCGCGAGCAGCCGGATGTCGCCGCCGTTGCCGCTGGCCGAGGTGCTGTCGGCACGCAGGGTCATGCCCGTGGCCAGCGCGAGCATGCCGCCGGTCTTGTCGCTGACCGTCGATTCGAAGCGGATGCTGCCGCCCGTGCCCGCGCCGCTCGCATCGGCCAGCGTGCCGGTGGCGCCCGCGAGGCCGCCGCCGTAGATGTTGCGGCCGGTGACGGCGATGGCGCCGCCGGCGACGTTGTTGCTCGCGGTGCTCAGCAGCGCATCGGCCTGCGCGCCGCGCTGCAGCAGCACGTCGCCATTGCCGCCGACGATGTTGATCTGGCCGCCTTCGGCGCGCAGGCCCTGGCCGGCGCCGCTGGCGCGGATCCACACCGCCGTGGGCGTGAAGCCTTCGTTGATGCCCGCCGGCGGTGGCGTCGGCACGCCGTTGAAGTCGTAGGTCAGGCCCGCGCTGCCGGCGGTGCCGACGATGTCGATGCGCCGGCCCTGCCCGGCCGCGATGCCGGTGTCGCCGATCAGCACGCCGTGCGAGGCATTGATGGTGGACGAGGCCGAGAGCTTGGCGAAGCCGGGATCGGCCAGCAGCGCGCCGAGGTCGGCGCCCTTGCCTTCCACGCGCGCATTGCCGCCGGTGACGATGTCGGTGCCCGCGAGGCGCACGCCCGCGCCGCTGGCGCCGAACTGCAACCGCTCCACGTCCTCGCCCGCGGTCCAGCCGCGCGTGCTGCCGCGCACCGTCACGTCGCCGCTGGCCGAGGCGATGCGGTTGCGCGGCCCCGGCGTGCCGCCGGAGGAGGACTGGCCCATCGCCACGCCGGTGGCGGCCAGGCCGCCCGTGCCATCGACGGTGATGGCGCCGCTGCCGCTGATCAGCTCGGTGCTCGCGAGCAGCACGCCGGTGCTGCCGACCAGGTAGGAGCTCGAGAGCACGGTCTGGCCCGCGCCGCGCAGGCTGATCTCGCCGCCCTGCGCGCAGCTCGCGGCGCCCATGGCGCAGGTCGAGATGCGCCCGCCGGTCACCTGCACGCCGGCACTGGAGAAGGGCAGGCTGGAGAAGCTGACGTTGGCATAGCCGAGCGCGCGGCCGTTCTGCGCGTCGCCCTGGCCATAGAAGCGCACGTTGCCGCCATTGGTCTCGATGACGGCGTCGGTCATCTGGATCGGCGCGATGCGCGCCGCGCCCTCGCCGACGATCGGCGCGTCGCCGGCCGGCAGCGCGGGGCCGTTGGCATCGGCGTTGAAGTCGACGTGGAGCGCGCCGGTCTTCGACTGGATGGTCGAGCGCTCGAGCATCGCGATGCCGGTGGCCGAATCCACGCGCAGCGAGGCATTGCCGCCCTCGTTCTTGACCACCTGGGCCGCGGTGTCGAACACCACGCCGAAGATCTCCTGCCCGCCCTCGGCATTGGCCGCGCCGCTCGCGAGCGTGACGTCGGTCCCCTGGCCGAGCGCGCGGCCCAGCGCCTGCGAACTGATCGGGCTGGAAGCCATGCCGCCGGCGCTGGGATAGCTGCCGGGGTCGTAGTTCGGCGCCTCGGACGTGACCACGATCTGCTTGTTCGAGTTGAGCGTCCACTTGCCGTTGGCGCCGCCGTTCGCGCCGCCCGCGGCCGACAGCGCGAGGTCGCTGCCGACCTGGATCGCATCGGCGCTGGTGGTGATGCTGCCGCCAGCGCCCGAGCCGGCGCCCTTGGCCGACAGCGTGCCCGACAGGTGCATGCCGAGCCGGGTGGCCGGCGGCGCCTCGCTGCCGGTGCCGGGCAGCGCGCCGTAGCTCGCCTCCTCGATGCGGATCTCGCCGCCCGCGGCATTGCCGGCGCGGCCATCGGCACGCACCACGGCCCCCGACGCCAGCAGCGCGGCGGGCGGGGCCGACGCGATCGACAGCCCGTTCAGCGCCTTGAGCTGCACCGAGCCGCCGCCCGCGTCGCCGCTCGCGTCGAGCAGCGCGCCATCCATCACGCGCACGCTGCCCGCCGCCACCGCGATGCGGCCACCCACCGCCGTGCCGGTGGAGGTCGCGTCGAGCGTGCCGCCCGCATGCACCTCGTTGTCGGCGCCGCCGCCGAGCACGATCTCGCCGTTCTTCGTGCCGAGCGAGCGCGCGCGCACCACGCCGGCCTGGTTCACGACCAGCTCGCCGATGGTGGTCGACTGGCCCACCATCACGACCTTGCCGCCGTCGGCCTGCACGGTGCCGGTGTTGCCGACCGAGGCGTTGGTCGCCATCGAGTCGGGTGCGATCGCGATGTTGGTGAGGCCGTCGCCCGCGAGGTCGAAGGTGATCTTGCGGCCCGAGACCAGCGCCACGGTCTGGCCGTCGGCCGTGATGGTGCCGGTGTTGCTCACGCCCGCGCCCATCAGCACCACGGGGCCGCCGGTGGCCGTGATGCCGCCGTCGTTCACCACCGTCTTGGCGTTGGCGTTCAGCCGCTCGAAGCTGAAGTTGGTCGTGCCGCCGAGGAAGTTCGCGTCGCTGGTGGTCAGGCCCAGCGTCGAGGCCACGAGCCCGCCCACGTTGACGCTGGCACCCGAACCGAACAGCACGCCGTTGGGATTGATCAGGAACACGCGGCCGTTGGCGTTGAGCTGGCCCGCGATGGTCGAGAGCTCGTTGCCGGTGACGCGGTTGAGCAGGATCGCCGAGGCGTTGGGCTGCTGGATGTTGACGATGTTCTTGGCGCCGATCGAGAACGTGGTCCAGTTGACGATGCCGCGCTGGCTGCCCTGCACGATGCTCATGATGTTGCCGGCCTGGGTCATCGAGACCATGTTGCCCGGCAGCGCCGAGGGCAGGAAGCCCGTGGGCAGCACCTGCGCCATCGCGGGCACGGCGCCCGCGCAGATCAGCGAGAACGCGACCGGCCGCAGCCGCAGGCGGCGCGCGGTGGCGCGAAGAAGAGGAGACGTGCGTTGCTTCATGGTCAGAACGCCTTTTGAACCTGGACGTACAGCCGCGGGTTGTGGCCGCCGCCGTCGGTCTGTGCCCGCGGTGTGCCGTCACGCCAGGCCAGCGTCGCGTTGATCGAGAAATTGCCCGGGCGCGACCAGCTCAGGCCGATGCCGTAGCCGCGCAGGCTGCGCGAGTTCTCGCCGTCGAAGGGCGAGGGATGGCGCGCGAGCTTGCCGCGCGCCGCGTCGTAGAACACGAAGGGCGTGAGCTCCTCGTTGACCGACCAGCGCCATTCGACGGTGCCGATCACGCCCTGGTCGGCCAGCAGTTCGCCCGAGGGGTAGGCGCGCACCGCGCGCGCGCCGCCGAGCGCGAGCTTCTCGGAAGCATCGAGGTTCTTGCTGGCCCACTGGCCGCCGATCGAGAGATAGAGCGAATGGCGCGGCACGATCGACTGCAGCCGCGAGAGCTGGAAGCTCATCTTGGTGAAGCCGCCCTCGGTCTGGCGTCCGCCGAAGGCCTGGTCGGCCGCGAGGGTCTGCGGGTCGCGGATCGACAGCGAGCCGTGGTAAAGAGTGCCGGTGCTGGCCCAGTAGCCGCCGCCGAGGACCTCGTCGCGCCGCTCCCAGGTCCAGCCCAGGCCGATGCCGCGCACGCGCTTCTTGACGTCGTAGTCGACGGCGCGGATCTCGTCGCGCAGGTCCTTGAAGTCGGCGGTCAGCCGCAGGAACAGGTTCTGCTGGCGTTGGCGGATCAGCGGATAGTTGAGCGAAAAATCGAGCACGTCGGCGCGGCCCTGCGCGTCGAGGTCGGAGAACTGGCCACCGAGGTCGTAGCTCACGCGCGCCAGGCCCATGCCGGCGCGCAGGCCGCTGGTGCCGATCGGCGCCTCGTAGGCGATGCGGCCGTACTGCAGCGCATTGCTGTCGGACACCATGACGCGCGCATCGAGGTTGTCGCCGATGCCGAAGGGGCTGAGCCAGCGCACGGTGCCGCCGAGCCGGTAGCGGCCCGACTCCTTGGTGCCGTGGTTGTCGCCCTCGGCGGTGAAGGCCCAGCGCGGCGCGGCCGCGACCTCGACCGACAGATCGGTGGTGCCGGGCTGCGTGCCCTCCTGCAGCGCCGACGACACCTTGACGCCGGGCTGGTCCGACAGCAGCAGCATCGCGCGTTCGTAGGCGGGTGCGTTGACGGCCTCGCCCGGCTGCAGCGGCGCGAGGAAGCCGCGCACGCGCGCCTCGGCGATCGGTGCCTCGGGTGCCACCAGCACGTCGACGCGGCCCAGCCGGCCCTCGATCACGCTGATCTCGACGATGCCGTCGCGCACGGTCTGCACGGGCACCACGGCCTGCGCGAGGAAGTAGCCGCGCTCCTTGTAGCGCGCGGTGATCGCCTTCGCGAGCTCCTCGAGGTCGGCCAGCGTGACGTCGCGGCCGATGTAGGGCGTGGTGATCGACTGCAGTTCCTCGTTGCTCAGCGCCTTCACGCCATTGAGGCGCAGGTCGTTGAGCTTGAAGGCACCGGTGGCGGAGGTGTTGCGCGACGGCGCGGGCAGGGTCTGCGGCGCGACACCGCCGGTGGCCTGGGCGATGGGCCGGTTGCAGCTGCCGCAGGGGTCCTGCGTGGGCAGCAGCGCGGTCTCCTCGGCCTCGGTGGCATGGGCACGCTGGGCGGCCACGAGCAAGGCGGCGCCGAACAGGGCGGAGACGGCGAGGGCGATCGGCGTGGAGCGTTGCAGGACGCGCATGGGGATGCTCCGCCGCGCATCGGGGCGCGGGCTTTTCGAGAGGTTTTCGTTTCGCATCTCAGTTATCCATTGCGCTGCGCGCCACCCGCATCGCATGAAGCGACAGACGGGGTCGAAAACGAAAGCGGACTTCCGGACGCAGAGGACGCGAAGATTTCGCGAAGGACGCAAAAGGAAGGCAAGAAAATTTTTGAATTTCTCTTTCGCGCCCTTTGCGAAATCTTCGCGTCCTCTGCGTCCGGCTGTTGGTGTTTCATTTCAGCCTCCCACCGTCAGACGCCAGTTGCCGATCAGATTGAACGGCGCCCAGAAGAAGGGATGCGACATCTTGGGATCCTTGAGCACCGCCAGTTGCCCCGCCTGCATCGCCTTCTGCAGGTCGCGGCCCTTCGCGAGTTCGCCGTAGAGCGTGCTCATCAGCACCGCCGTCGCGTCGTCCGACACCGGCCACAGCGAGGCGATCAGGCTCGAGCTGCCCGCGGAGAGGAAGGAACGCGTGAAGCCCAGCACCTCGTCGCCCTGCGCGATGCGGCCCAGGCCCGACTCGCAGGCCGACAGCGTCACCAGGGCCGTGCCCTGCATCGGCAGCTCGAGGATCTCGTGCGCCTCGAGGAAATTCTGCTTGCCGCCCTCGTTGGCCAGCAGGATGCGCGAGTACAGCGGATCGACCTCGTCGGCTTCCGCATGCGCCGCCACGTGCATCAGCGGCGAGCGCGCGGCCACGTCGCGGAACTGCGTCTTGGTGGCGGCCGCGCCCATGTAGACGCTGTTGCTCGGGAAGTACTGAGCGAGCTGCTTGACCTCGCTCTCCGCGCCCGGCAGGTCGTATTTGTCCTCGATGCGCGGATTGCCGAAGGCCGTGAGCGTGGCGTTCACGCGCGGCGTGCGCTGCGCGAGCTGCACCGCGATGCTGATCGACGGCGCCACCGCCACCGGGTGCGTCTCGATCACGTAGCGGCCGTTCAGGCGCAATGCCTGGAACGGCAGGTAGTGCAGCGGACCGTGGGGCACGATCACCAGCCGCTGGCCGGGCTGCAGGTTCAGCGGGCCGAGCAGCGCGGCGCCGAGCTTGTCGGCGTTGGTGATCGCGGTGCGGCGGCCGCGCACGATGGTGTTGCGGAAGGTCTCGACCAGTTCGTTGAGTTCCTCGCGCCTGACCGGGATCGTCTTGCTCTCGATGCCCGCGGGGCTCACCACCCACACCATCAGCCGGTCGGGCAGCGAATGGAACTGCACCACGCGCTCGTCGGCGGCCAGCGTGCGCTGCAGCGTCGCCAGGTCCACCGTGGCGGCGGCCTGCTCGCTGAGCTTGGCGCGCCCGCGCACCGCGTCGAGCAGCGCGCGCGAGCGGCTGTGCTCGCTGACCTCGAAGGCGCGGGCGCTGTCGCCCGCGTCGCTGTAGATCGCCACGCCGCGCTCGAACACCGACTGCAGGTCGGAGAACAGCCCCATCTTGAATTCTTCGCTGCGGAACTTCGCGCGCACCTTGTCCACGCCATCGAGCGCGCGGCCCACGGCCTCGGCCGCGGCCTGCTTCTGGCCCAGCGCCACCTCGCTGCGCGCCACGCCGTCCCAGGCCCAGAGCTGGTAGTAGCCGCTGTCCGCGCCGACCTGGCGCGTGGCCAGCGTGCGGTAGAGGTCGCGTGCCTCGGCCGGCTTGTTCTCGGCCAGCAGCAGCCGCGCGCGCGTGCGGTCGAGCTGCGCGGCCAGCGGTGCGTCCTTCGGCTGCGGCAGCGTGCCGATCAGTTCGCGCGCGCGCTGCGTGTTGGCCGGCGTGCCCGACTCGATCAGCGCATTGACCAGCGAGGCCTGCACCAGCGGCGCATAGCGCGGCGAGCTGTTGGCGAGCGCCTCGTCGTAGCTGAGGATCGCGCCCTCGTAGTCGGCGCGGCGCGTGCGCACGTCGCCGATCACCTTCTGCACCGGGCCCACCACCAGCTTGGGGTCGCGCGCCTCGCTCTTGAGCGCCTCGCGGGCGAACTGCTCGGCCTTCTCGAGCTGGCCCGAGTAGCTGTAGACGATGGCCAGGTCGCGGTTGGCCATGGCACGCAGGTTCGGGTCGTTGGTGGTGTTGGCCAGGTGCAGCGCCTTGCTCGCGGCGCGCACGCTCTGGCGGAACTCGCCCGACTCGGCCAGCGCCACCGCCTGGCTGCAGTACTGGTAGCCCGAGAGCTTGACGTTGTCCTGGCCGTAGAGCACCGCGCCTTCGCTGGTCAGCGCCAGCAGCGTGTCGGTGTCGGCGAGCCGGGCCTGCTCCATCTTGCTGGCCGCGGCCTCGGCGCTCGGGCCTTCCTGCGCCTGCACCGGCGACAGCTGCGTCAGCAGCACCACGCCGGCCCATCCCAGCGCCCATCCCATTCTCGAAAACCTCGCCATTGGACCCCCGCGCGCGGCCGGCATGCCCGCCTTGGCGGGCATCGACGCCGCGGAAGTGCGCGCCGTTCTGGCCTCGTGGGGAAAGTCTAGGGACGGCCCCTACCCCCGCCTATTCGCAATACGGTCTAGCGCAAATGGACTAGGGCCACGGCCTCAGAAGTTGTGCGAGATGCCGAACTGCAGCCCGCTCGAGGGCATGCCGGGCGAGCCGGCCGGCGAGGAATCGGCGACCACGTAGGCCGCGTTGCCGCGGTTGCGGATGCGCGAATAGGCCGTGTAGACCGCGGTGCGCTTGCTGAGCCAGTGCACGTAGCCGACCGCGAACTGGGTCGCGTCGTCGGCATCGAGGCCGGGGCCGCTGCGATTGGCACGCGCGGCCGACACCTTGATGACACCCGGGCCCACCGGCATGCTCGCGCCCACCATCAGGTGCACCTGGCGGTCGTTGTACGTCTGGTGGCGGTGGTAGTTGGCGTAGAGCTTCACCGGCCCGAAGTCGTAGGTGCCGCCCACGGTCGCGGTGCGGTAGACCTGCCCGTTGGCCACCGGCGTGCGGCCATAGGCGGCCGCGATGTCGAGCGGGCCGCTGGCATAGCCCAGGCGCGCGCCCGCATAGCGCATGCCCTCGGCGCCCTCGGGCATCGCGTACATCGCCTGGCCGTAGAAGCCGCCGAGGTCGCGCGGCAGGAAGTAGCCGACCGAGTTGTCGACCCGCACCAGCGTGCGCGCGCCACCCAGGCCGAACGGCCAGCCCTCGACCATCGCGGCCGAGCCGCCCACGCCCACCGTGCCGAAGGGCGAGAACTGCGAGACGTTCCAGAAGGTGGGCACGTAGTCGCGGCCCAGCCGCAGCTCGCCCCAGGTCCGGCTCGACAGGCTCAGCGTGGAGCGCCGGTGCCAGTAGACGCCCTGGTACTCGCCGGTGTCGGGCAGCAGCGCCGACTCGAGCCAGAAGCTCGCGACCAGCCCGCCCCCCAGGTCCTCGCTGCCGCGAAAGCCCAGCCGGCTCGGGAAGATGTTGCCGCCCTGGTCCATGGCGCGCACGCTCTTGCCGCCGGCCTTGCTGTAGGTGAAGTTGAGGTCGACGGTGCCGAAGACCTGCACGCTCGACTGGGCCTGCGAGAGCAGCGGCAGGGACGAAAGGAACAGGGCGGCCAGGACAGCGCGGAACGCGAAGGGGATGTTGCGCATGGGTGTCTCCGAGAAATGGGCGAGCGAAAGCCGGCGCTGCGGCCCTCGGGCCGGCGCGGCGCGGTCGAAATGGAAAAGGCTTGCGAGGTGGCGCGGGGCGAGGCCCGGCCCCGGCGCTCAGTCGATGCGGATGTTCTTGGCCTTGATGAGCTTGCCCATCGCCTCGGCCTCGCGCCGCACGATGGCGCGCGTCTCCTCGGGCGTGGTGCCCATCGGCTCGAGGCCGGCCTCGGCGATCAGCTTCTGCATCTCGGGCGACTGCGTGGCCGCGCGGATCTCGCGGTTGAAGCGGTCGACGATCTCGCTCGGCGTCTTCGCGGGCAGCCAGAAGCCGAGCCAGGTGAACACCTCCAGGCCCGGATAGCGCTCTGCCAGCGTGGGCACGTCGGGCAGCGCGGCGCTGCGCTGGCTGCCGGTGTAGGCGATGGGCTTGATGCGCCCAGCGCGGATGTTGGGCAGCGCGGAGATCGGCGGCTCGAAGCCCAGCATCACCTGGCCCGCGATCACGTCGGGCATGGCGCTCTGCTTGTAGGGCACGTGCAGCAGCTCGATGCCCGCGGCATCCTGCAGCAGCTCGAAGCCCAGGTGCGCGGTGCTGCCCGAGCCGTAGGAGGCGAAGCTCACGCGGCCCGGGTCCTTCTTCGCGAGCGCCACCAGCTCCACCAGGTTCTTCGCGGGCACCGAGGGATTGGCGACGATGAACGAACCGCCCTTGAGCGCCTGCGTGACCGGCACCAGGTCGGTCTGCGGGTTGTAGGGCAGCTTCGACAGCAGGAACGGCGTCATGGTGAACGGGTTGCTGGTCGAGAACAGGATGGTGTAGCCGTCGGGCGCGGCCTTGGCGACCGCGTCGGTGCCGATCGCCGCGAGCGCGCCGGGGCGGTTCTCGACCACCACCGGCGTCTTGAGCATCTGGCCGAGCCGCTCGGCATAGGCGCGCGCGAACACGTCCGAGCCCACGCCGGCCGGCGTGGGCGTGATGATCCTGATGGGGCGCTGGGGCCAGGCGCCGGACTGCGCCTGCGCGGCGGCGCCGGCCAGCGTCAGCGCGAGGGCGGCGCCCCACAGGGTTGCGAGTTTTCTCATGGTCTTGTCTCCGTTTCTCTTTTCTATGAATCGAATGCGCGCGGCGTCGCCGCCGGCGTGCCTGCCGTCCTGCTCTTCTTCTTTTGCTGTCCCGCCTCCGCAAACCCGATCGGTCCGCCGCGTTCCGCTCAACCGCCTGCGCGTAGCGCCAGCGGTGGATAGCTCACGTTGTCCAGCCCCGGCACCACCAGCCGCGCGGGGTCGTTGCCGTTGGCACGCAGCTGGTCGACCGCGTAGTCGACCACGCAGCCCGAGAGCAGCTGCCGCGGGTCCTCGAGCACCACGCGCAGCCGCGTATTGAGCGCGAACCAGTCGTCGGGACTCGCGATCGCGGGCATCTCGCCGACCGACTCCGTCCGCGCGTCGATGCGGGGCCGCCCCGCGGCGCCGGGCTCGAAGCGCGGATAGCCCTCGTACATCAGCGGCCCGAGTTCGCTCACCGTGCGCGTGTGGGCCCAGATCTGGCGCAGCGGCTCCTCGAAGGCGCGCACCGCCGCGAGGTCGGGCAGCTCGGCCACCTTGAAGCTCGGGCCGTGCGGCGCGATGTAGAGCCGGTCGAGCGCGAGCCGCTGGCCCGAAGCCGCGAGGATCATGGCGGCGACCGAATTGGTGGTCCAGGTCACGCCGGCCGTGGGCCGGCCCTGGCGGCCGACGATCAGCACCATGGCGCGCGACCAGTCGATCGCATGGCGGTCGAACCAGCCGATCACGCGGTGGCCGGTGTCCATGCCGACCAGGAAGAAGGTGGCGATCATCACGGCGTTCATCGGCACCGTGGCACCCGCGGCATCGCCGCGCGCCTCGATGTAGTGCTCGCGCATGTCGGCGGCGGTGAAGCTGTCGGGCTCGCGCAGCGCGCGCTCGAGGTAGCGCTCGGTCAGCGCGCACGAGTAGTCGACCAGCTGCGCGATGCGCGCCTCGCGGCCGCGGTAGGCGGGCACCGCGACGGTGTCGCGCCACAGCGCCTCGGAGTTGGCGGCGCGCGCGGCGCGCGTGCTGTCGATCAGGCGTCGGGTCTCCGCGCGCCAGAGCTCGCCCTCGGGATCGAGCTCGCGCAGCCGCAGCAGCGAGGCCACCGCGGGCCCGTGGTGCGAGATGCCCGCGAGCTCCTTGAAGCCGCGCGTGGACATGCGAAAGCCTTCGATCTCGGGCGGCCGGCCGCCGCCGGGGAACAGCACGATGTCGGTGCTGGTCGCGACGATCAGCGGATCGTGCGCGCTGGCCGCGGCGGTGCGCGCCGTCAGCGTGGCGCCGATGCTCGTGGGCCCGGCCGTGTAGGTCTCGAACAGGCGGACCAGCTCGGGGCTTTCGTGGGGTGCGTAGGTGGCCATGACGGGTCAGCCGTTGGTGGAAGCGTCGACGCGGTAGATGCGGCTGGGCGTCGCGAAGCGCACCGCCGCGCTCAGGCTGTTGGCCACCGCGAGATGCAGCGCGCCGTCGGCCTCGAAGAAGGCGGCGTCGGTGCCGCCCGAGGTCGCGAAGCGCGCGGCCTCGACCAGCCGGCCGTCGTCCATGCGGAACACGATCGACTCGAGCTCGGGGATCGGCGCCTCGCGCGTGCCGTGCAGGAAGTTGACGAGCACGAGATGCCCGCCCTCGGCGTCGCCGCGCCAGGCGAACTCGCGCCCGCCCGGGCCCGCGAGCACCTGGTGGACCGCGAAGCCGCCGTCCTGCCAGCGGTAGAGCAGCGTGTCGCCATGCAGGTTGGCGAAGGCCAGCCAGGCCTGGCCCTGGGTCTCGAAGAAGCAGAAGGCGCGGCCGCTGCGGCCATCGAGCTGCTGGAACGGTTCGAAGCGCTCGCCGTTCCAGCGCAGCAGCAGCGAGGGCACGGCATGGTCGGCATGGGCCAGCAGCCGCTCGCCGCCGACCTCGAAGAAGGCCCAGTTGTAGCCCCAGGCCGAGGGCACGTCCTGGAACGGCACGAAGCGCGCGCCGTCCCATTCGAGGAGGCACGACGACACCGGCCGCGCGGGCTGCTCGCCCGGCAGGGTCACGCCCTGCGCGAGCGCGAGGAAGTGCCGTTCGCCGATCGCGAAGTGGTGCCACTGCTTGGCCGCGAAGCCGTCGATGCGCTGGAAGGGCTCGAAGCGGCCGTCGACCAGCTCGAAGATCGTCGACGGCACGGCCAGCGTGTAGGGATCGCGCCCGCTGCGCAGGCTCGCGGTGGCGAGGAAGGCGCGTTCGCCGATGCGGAAGAACTCGGCGTCCTCGCCGCCGGGCACCGGCAGGCTGGCATGCGGCACGAAGCGCCCGCCCTCCCATCGGTACACGGGCATCTCGAGGTCGCTGTCGCCCAGCGTCATCTTCGCGGGCTGGCCCTCGACGTCGCGCGCCAGCTGCGGCACCGCGAGGTAGCGCGTGCCGCCGTGGACGAAGCCGGCCACCGCGCGCGCGCCGGTGGTGGCGAGTTCCTGGATGCAGTTCAGTTGCATGGCCGGGCTTTCGATCGTGGAGGCATCCATGGTCTCAGAACCCGAACAGCCGCGCCGGGTTGTCGGCCAGGATGCGCCGGCGCGCGGCGGCGTCGGGGATCCAGTCGCCCAGCAGGTTCAGCAGCTCGCCGGTGTCGCGCCCGCCCTCGGGAATGTGCGGCCAGTCGCTGCCCCAGATCACGCGCTCGGGCACGGCCTCGACGATGGCCTGCGCGAGCGGGCGCAGCCGCTCGTAGTTGCCGTCCTTGGCGAGCCGGTACGGGCCCGAGAGCTTGAACCAGCCGCGGCCATCGTGCACCGCGCGCAGCAGGCGGTCGAAGTCGGCGCGCGTGAGGCCGTCGCTCTCGAGCATGTAGCCCATGTGGTCGATCACGAAGTCGCTCTCGATCTCGGGCAGGAACGGGATCAGGTCGCGCACCACCCAGCCCGGCGTGTAGAACTGGACGTGCCAGCCGAGCGCGCGCGTGCGCTCCACGCTGCGCGCGATGAAGCGTTGCAGCTCGGCCGTCGGCAGGCCCGAGCGCAGGAACAGGTCGAGCCGCAGCGCGCGCACGCCGCGCGCATGCATCGCGGCGAGTTCCTCCGCCGAGGTGCCGTCCTCGACCATCGCGACGCCGCGCGCGGCATCGCCCGCGAGGTCGAGCGCATCGAGCATGCAGCGGTTGTCGGTGCCGTAGAAGCTGGGCTGCACGATCACGAAGCGCTCGAGGCCGAGCACGCCGAGCGCGGCGCGCAGCTGCGGCAGGTCGCCGTCGGGCAGCGTGTAGTGCGGCGCGGGCACGCGCGGGTAGCGTGCCTCGGGGCCGAACACGTGCACGTGCGCGTCGCAGGCACCGGCGGGCACCTCGAAGGCGGCGCGGGTCAGGGTCTGCGCATCGCGCATCGGCTTGGAAACGAGGATCTGGTCGGTCATGGAAAAGGTCGGATCGGAAATTCGAAGGAGCTCAGTCGAGCAGAACGGCGCCGTCGAGCGGCCGCACCGAATCGAGCGCCTGCGCCACGCGCTCGTGCAGCACGGCGAGCAGCAGGTCGGTGTCGATGCCGGTCATGAGGAAGGGGGCGGCGCCGCGGCGGATGCAGTCGGCCACGTAGGCAATGTCGGCCACGCCGCCGATGGCCAGCGGCTTGCCGGCGCGCGCGCAGGCCGCGAGCGCGGCGTCGTGCGCCTCGCGCAGCCGCGGATGCACGGCGGGGCCGCCCGCGAGGTTCATCTCGGCGCCGAGGTCGTTGCTGCCGATCGCCAGCAGGTCCACGCCCGGCACGCGGGCGATGGCCTCGATGTTCTCGATGCCGCGCGGGCTCTCGATCAGCAGCTTGACCACGGTCGAGCGGTTGGCGCGTTCGCGCAGTTCGGCGGCGGGCAGCCGGCGATAGCCGAAGGCGGGCAGCGCGGCGATGGCCGAGCGATGGCCCTCGGGCGGAAAGCGGCAGGCCGCGACCGCGTCGGCCGCCTGTTCGGCCGTTTCCACGCGCGGCACGATGATGCCGGCCGCGCCCGCGTCGAGCAGCCGGCCGATCACGCCGTATTCGCGTTCGGGCACGCGCACGAAGGGCACCAGGCCGATGTCGAGCGCGGTGGCGCAGATGGCGCCGGCCGCGTCGATCGGCATCGCGCTGTGCTCGAGGTCGACCCAGATCGCATGGTGGCCGCTGGCCTTGGCCAGCCGCGCGATCTCGGCGCCGCGCGCATGGCGCACGCCGAGCGCGGCCACCCACTGGCGGCGCGCGAGCCGCTGCATCACGGGGCTGGTGCTGCCGGCGGAGGCCGGCGAAGGGGTGTCTCTTGTCTCCATGGCGGCGACTGTAGGCAGTCGGCCTTATATTTGGAAATACTGATTGCTCACAGATTCCCATACGCAGGAGATATCGATGGAACTACGGCATCTGCGCTATTTCGTGGCGGTGGCGGAGGAGCTGAACTTCACGCGCGCGGCACAGCGGCTGCACATGGCGCAGCCACCGCTGAGCACGCAGATCCGCCTGCTCGAGGAGGAGCTGCAGGTGCGCCTGCTCGACCGCGACAAGCGCCGCGTGCACCTCACGCAGGCCGGGCGCCACTTCCTCGAGCGCGCGCAGGCGATCCTCGCCTCGGTGGAATCGGCCAAGGGCGAGGCGCGCGACGCGGCGACGGGCGGCATCGGCAAGATCGCGCTGGGCTACACCGCCTCGTCGATGCTGTCGGCCACGCTGCCGGCCGCGATCCGCGAGTTCCAGGCCGCGCATCCGCGCATCGCGCTGGCGCTGCACGAGATGACCTCGCTCGACCAGCTCGACGCGGTGCACGGCCACGAGCTCGACCTCGGCATCCTGCGCCATCCCAACGTGCCGATCCCCGCGGGCATCGCGATCGAGGCCTGGTACCAGGCGCCGCTGATGGTGGCGGTGCCGGCCACGCATCCGCTGAGCCGGGCCCCGGTGCGCATCGCCGACCTGCGCGACGAGCCGCTGATCCTCTACCCGCGCCATTCGGGCATCGGGCTGTACTGGAAGGTGCAGGAGCTGTGTTCGAAGGCGGGCTTCCGCCCGCGCATGGTGCAGGAGGCGCGCGACGCCTCGACCATCGTCGGCCTGGTGTCGGCCGGCGTGGGCCTCGCGATCGTGCCCAGCGGCACCGAGTCGATCCGGCTCGAGGGCGTGGTCTACCAGCGGCTGCGCGAGAAGAGCGCCGTCTCGGCGCTGCACCTGGGCTACCGCGAGGCCGACCCGAACCCGTACCTGGGCCTGCTGCTCAAGCAGCTGCGGCGTTCGGCACGGGTCTGAGCGGGCTCAGGCCGGCACGGCGTCGATGTTCGGCCGGTCCCAGTGCCGGTGCTTCGCGATCGCGGCGACGAAGTCCTGCGCGATCTGCTGCGCGGCGCTGGTGTCGCCGAGGTTGGTGACCGGCGTGGCCGCCACCACCACGCCCGGCGGCAGGCTGTCGGCCGGCGTGTCGGCGGCGATGCCCAGGGTGGACAGCAGTTGCACGCCCTCGCCCACCGTGCACACGGCCTTGCAGTGCTTGAAGGCCTCGAGCACGAAGTGCACCGCGTCGCCGCTGGCGGCCAGGGCGCGCGCACCCTCGGCGCCCGCGGGCACCAGCACCGCGTCGAACATCACCGAGGGCATGTTGGCGAAGGTGGCGTCGGTGTCGACCTGGCGCTTGGAGCCGCTGACCACCGAACCCAGGCGCGGGCCCACGACCTTGCATTGGGCGCCGGCCTGTTCGAGCGCCTCGCGGATCGGCTTGAGCGAGGCCGAGTCGATGCCGTCGGCCACCAGGATCGCGACCTTGCGCGTGCGGATCGAGCCGTCGCCGGTGCCCGCCATGCTGAGCGCGGGCGACTCCTCGATCGGCAGGTGGATGCGGTGCTCGCGGAAGCCCGCGCGCCCGGCGGCCGCGCGCGCATCGGGCTCGCCGATGCCCAGCGGCTCGGCCACGCGGCGCGCCAGCTTCTCGTCGACGTGCGCGAGGTTGTCGACCATGCGCTGGCGGATCGCCGGCACCTCCACCTTCGACAGCTCGAAGCGGAAGGCCGCGACGATGTGCTCCTTCTCGGGCGCGCTCTGGCTCTCGAAGAACAGGCGCGCCTGCGTGAAGTGGTCGTCGAAGGTGTGACTGCGGCGGCGCAGCTTGGGCGCTTCGTAGTCGGCGTCGGGATAGCTCTGGAAGCCGGCGCTGTCGCCGTCCACGCGGAACTCGGCGCCCGAGCCCAGCGTGTTGGGCTCGTAGGCGACCTGGCCGCGCGCGATGGTCTGGCGGTGCATCCCGTCGCGCTGGAAGTTGTGGAACGGGCACACGCCCTTGTTGATCGGCAGCTCGTGGAAGTTGGCGCCGCCCAGCCGCGAGATCTGCGTGTCGGTGTACGAGAACAGCCGCCCCTGCAGCAGCGGGTCGTTGGTGAAGTCGATGCCCGGCACCAGGTGGCCCGGGTGGAACGCCACCTGCTCGGTCTCGGCGAAGAAGTTGTCGGGGTTGCGGTTGAGCACCATGCGGCCGATCTTCTGCACCGGCACCATCTCCTCGGGGATCAGCTTGGTGGGGTCGAGCAGGTCGAAGCCCAGCGTGCCCTCCTTCCCCTCGGGAATCATCTGCACGCCGAGCTCCCATTCGGGGAAGTCGCCGTTCTCGATCGCCTCCCAGAGGTCGCGGCGGTGGAAGTCGGGGTCCTTGCCCGCGATCTTCTGCGCCTCGTCCCAGGCCAGGCCGTGGATGCCGAGCTTGGGCTTCCAGTGGAACTTCACGAAGTGGCTCTCGCCGCGTGCGTTGACGAGGCGGAAGGTGTGGACGCCGAAGCCTTCCATCATGCGCAGGCTGCGCGGGATCGCGCGGTCGCTCATGGCCCACATCAGCATGTGGGTGGTCTCGGGCATCAGCGAGGCGAAGTCCCAGAAGGTGTCGTGCGCGCTCGCGGCCTGCGGCATCTCGTGGTGCGGCTCGGGCTTCACGGCATGGATCAGGTCGGGGAACTTCATCGCGTCCTGGATGAAGAACACCGGCACGTTGTTGCCCACGAGGTCGTAGTTGCCCTCGCGGGTGTAGAACTTGACGGCGAAGCCGCGTACGTCGCGCACGGTGTCGGCCGAGCCGCGCGAACCGGCCACGGTGGAGAAGCGCACGAACACCGGCGTCTTCGCATCGGGGTCCTGCAGGAAGTCGGCGCTGGTGAACTGCGACATCGACTTGTAGACCTGGAAGTAGCCGTGAGCCGCCTCGCCGCGCGCATGCACCACGCGCTCGGGGATGCGCTCGTGGTCGAAGTGCGTGATCTTCTCGCGCAGGATGAAGTCCTCGAGCAGCGTGGGTCCGCGCCGTCCGGCCTTCAGCGAGTTGTGGTTGTCGGGAATCCGCAGGCCCTGGTTGGTCGTCAGCTCGGCCCCGTGGTCGAGCGTGAAGCCCTCGAGCTGCTGCTGCTTGGCATCGCTGGCGTCCCCCGCTCTGGAAGTCTTGGCGGGCTTGGCGCGCCGGGCGGCGGCCTTGTTCTGTGGCGTCATCGAGGGGCTTTCTGGGTGTCTTGGAAGGAGCTCAGGCTCATCCGGCGCCGCCGTTGTCGAGAAGCATGTCCAGCACATTCACCAATGCGACCAGGCAGATGCAGCCAGCGACGGCGGCAACGGACCAGATCAGGATCTCGTCGCCCCAATGGGTGGCGAACGAGTCGAACAGCGACGAAAACTCCATGATTCCCTCCAGCGGACCGGTTGAACGCGCCCGTGCGATATGGATCGCTCTGGCCAGGACTTGCGACCTCTCCCTGCCTGGCTTCGATACGGGCGGAGACCGAGCGTAGGGGTCGCACCGCGCGAAACCCGTAGTGGCGCCCCGCCCCCGTCTGTGGGAGAGCGGACGCCGCTGCGGTAGGAAGACGCCGACAGCGCGACGGACTACGAGCGATGCGCGCGTTGACCCCGCGCGCGCGCATGTCTTCGACCCCAAGATGGGTGTCGGGGAATCTCCCCCGCGAAAGAACCCATGCTCATCCGGATCGGCTTCGACATCGAGCTCGCGCTCGCCACGGCCCCCATCGCGCCCACCGCGCTGGTCTACATGCTGCAGGTCCATCCCTCGCGCGTGGCGGACCTGCGCGGCGGCGGCGAGCAGCTCACGCTCGAGCCGCCGCTGTTCACCGACCACTACTTCGACGCCTTCGGCAACGCCTGCGCGCGCGTGCAGATCCCCGCGGGCGTGACGAACGTGCGGCTGCGCAACCAGGCCGTGATCGCCGACCCCGGCACGCCCGACCCGGTGGAGCGCGACGCCGTCGAGCACGCCCCCGCCGCGCTGCCGGTGGAGACGCTGGCCTTCCTGCTGCCCAGCCGCTACTGCGAGGTCGACAGCGAGCTGCTGCAGTTCGCCTGGGACCGCTTCGGCGGCGTGGCGCCGGGCTGGTCGCGCGTGCAGGCGATCTCGGACTTCGTGCACGGCCACCTGCGCTTCGACTACGCGAGCGCGCGCGCCACGCGCACCGCCGCGCAGGGCCTGCGCGAGGGCACCGGCGTGTGCCGCGACTTCGCGCACCTGGCGATCACGCTGTGCCGCTGCATGAACATCCCGGCGCGCTACGTGACCGGCTACCTCGGCGACATCGGCGTGCCGCCGGTGCGCTCGCCGATGGACTTCAGCGCCTGGTTCGAGGTCTACCTCGGCGACCGCTGGCACACCTTCGACGCGCGCCACAACCAGCGCCGCATCGGCCGCGTGACGGTGGCGCGCGGGCGCGACGCGGCCGACGTGCCGATCACGATGATGTTCGGCGCGCACACGCTGGCGCGCTTCGAGGTGACGACTGTGGAGGTCTAGGGGGTTCTGAATACGGGCAGCCGTACGCAGAGGGCGCGAAGGTTTCGCGAAGGACGCAGAAGAAAACCCCAAAAAGTGGGCTGTCGTCGCACGACCGCCTCGCACCGTTCCTGCGATGTTGGGCGCACGGCGATCGCCTGGGCGCGGCCCACACATTTCGGCTGTTCTTTCGCGTCCTTCGCGTAATCTTCGCGCCCTCTGCGTACGGCTGCCCGATCCCGCATTCATGTGGCACATTCAGCCCCGCATGAGCCACCTCGACCTCAACCTCGTCCGCGTGTTCGTCGCGATCTACGAAACCCGCAGCGTGACCCATGCGGCCGAGCGGCTCGACGTCACGCAGTCGACCGTGAGCTACGCATTGGCGAAGCTGCGCAAGGTCTACCTCGACCGGCTGTTCTCGCGCGGCAGCGACGGCCTGGTGCCCACGGGCATGGCCGAGCAGTTGTTCCAGCGCTTTCGCGAGGCGCTGACCATGGTCGAGGGCACGCTCGAGCAGAACGCCAGCTTCGATCCGCTGCGCTCGACGCGGCGCTTCCGGCTCGCGATGTCGGACATCGGCGTTTTGTACTTCGTGCCGCCGCTGCTGCGCCGCTTCCAGGAGGTGGCGCCGCGCATCGAGATCGAGATCGCGCAGATCTCCGACACGCTGGGCGAGGAGCTGTCGACCGGGCGCCTGGACATGGCGGTCGGCAACATCCCCTCGCTCGGTTCGCCGATGCACGGCGCGCTGCTGTTTCGCGAGCACTACGTGTGCCTGATGTCGGCCAGCCATCCGAGCATCGGCGAGCGCATGAGCCTCGCGGCCTTCTCGGCGGCGCGCCACGTGATGGTGTCGTCGCCGCGCTCGGGCCACTTCCTGATCGAGGACATGCTGGCCGAGCGCGGCATCAACCGCAACATCGTGGCGCGCGTGCCGCAGTTCACCGTGCTGCCGCAGCTGCTGTCGCAGAGCGACCTGCTGGTGCTGCTGCCCTCGCGCGTGGCCGACCTCTACGTGCGCCAGGGCGGGCTCAAGGCGCTGCCGCTGCCGCTGGCGCTGCCCGACTTCCAGGTGCAGGCGCACTGGCATGCGCGCCACGAGTACAGCGCGGCGCACCGCTGGCTGGTCGACGAGATCGTGCGCACGCTCGGCAAGCTCTGAACCTCACACGAGGCAGCGCCTGACGGCCTCCTCGTTCCACGCGATGCCGGTGCCGGGCTCGGCCGGCGCGGTCGCCATGCCGTCCTCGAAGGCCAGCGGCCGTGCCAGCACCGGCGCCGCCAGGTCCATGCGCTCGAGCAGGTGGGCCGTCGGCGTCACCGCCATCAGGTGCACGCTGACCTCCTGGAAGATGTGGCTCGACATCGGCACGCCGTGCGCCTGCGCCAGCGCGGCGGCGCGCAGCCAGCCGGTCACGCCGCCGATCTTCATCGCGTCGGGCATCGCGAGATCGCAGGCACCGGCCTGCAGCGCCTTGGCCATCTCCTCGGGGCCGCACCAGTTCTCGCCCATCTGCAGCGGCAGCGCCACGCGCTCGCGGATGCGCGCATGGCCCGCGTAGTCCTCCTGCAAGGTGGGCTCCTCGACCCAGCCGACGCCCTCGTCCTCGAGCGCGCGGATGCGGCGCACCGCCTCGGGCACGCTCAGGCCCTGGTTGTAGTCCACCAGCAGCTCGACACGCTCGCCGACGACGGCGCGCAGCGCGCGCACCACCTCGAGGTCCTCCGCCAGCGTGGCATGGCCGATCTTGGTCTTGATGGTGCGAAAGCCCTGCGCCGCCGCGAGCGCGGCGCGCTTCGTGCCGAGCGCGAGGCCGTCCATGCTGTGGCTGTCGTAGGCGGCGATGGCGCGGCGCGTGCCGCCCAAGAGCTCGACCAGCGGCACGCCGCGCGCCCTGGCCAGCGCGTCCCAGGCCGCCATGTCCAGCCCGGCGCCGGCCATCAGCGCGATGCCGGTGCGGCCCAAAAGACGCAGCCGCTGCGCCAGCAGCCGGTCGAGGTCGAAGGGCGCGAGCGGCTGGTCCTTGAGCACGCTGCCCAGGGTCAGCACCATGCGCCGCGTGGCGCGCAGCGCGAGCGGCGTGTAGGTGAACAGGTAGGCATGGCCGACGGTGCCGTCGTCCGCGTGCAGGTCGACCAGCACCAGCGGCGCGGTCGCCACCACGCCCACGCTGGTGCGCACCGGATGCTCGAGCGGCACGTTGACGCAGCGCGCCTGCACGTCGGCCACGCGCAGGCCGGTATCGGGGATGGAGTTCATGCGTGCGTGGTTCCTCACAGGCCCAGGTAGGCGGCCTTCACGCGCTCGTCGCCGAGCAGTTGCGCGGCCGGCCCGCCGAGCGCGATGGCGCCGGTCTCGAGCACGTAACCGCGATCGGCCACCGAGAGGGCGGCATGCGCGTTCTGCTCCACCAGCAGGATCGGGATGCCGCGCGACTTCAGCCGCGCGATGACGCCGAAGATCTCCTTCACCAGCAGCGGCGCCAGCCCCATCGAGGGCTCGTCGAGCAGCAGCATGCGCGGCTCGCACATCAGCGCGCGCGCGATCGCCAGCATCTGCTGCTGGCCGCCCGACAGCGTGCCGGCCGCCAGCAGGCGCTTCTCGCCGAGCACCGGGAACAGCGCGTACATCTCGTCCAGCCGCTGCGCGCGGCGCTCGGCGCGCGTGTAGCCGCCCAGCAGCAGGTTGTCCTGCACCGACAGCGGGCCGAACACCTGCCGGCCCTCGAGCACCTGCGCCAGGCCGGCGCGCACGCGCGCGTCGGCGCTGTCGCGCGCGATCTCGCGGCCGAACAGGCGCACGCTGCCGGCACTGCCGCGGATCAGGCCCGAGACCGCGCGCAACAGCGTGGTCTTTCCCGCGCCGTTGGCGCCGACCAGCGCCACCAGTTCGCCCGCGCCGACCCGCAGGTCGATGCCGTGCAGCGCCTCGATGCGGCCGTAACCGGCGCGCAGGCCGCTGACTTCCAGTGCGACATCGCTCATGCGGCAGCCTCCGCCTCGGTGCCCAGGTAGGCCGCGATCACCTGCGGATTGGCGCGCACCTCGGCGGCGGTGCCCTCGGCGAGCTTGCGGCCGTAGTCGAGCACCAGCAGGTGGTCGGAGATGTTCATCACCAGCTTCATGTCGTGCTCCACCAGCAGCACCGTCACGCCCGAGGCGGCGATGCTGCGGATCAGTTCGGTGATCTCGTGGGTCTCGGTGTCGTTGAGGCCCGCGGCCGGCTCGTCGAGCAGCAGCAGGCGCGGCCGGCTCGCGAGGGCGCGCGCGATCTCGAGCCGCTTGAGCAGGCCGAACGAGAGCTGCGTGGCATGGGCATGCGCATGGCGGCCCACGCCCACGTAGTCGATCAGCCGCAGCGCCTCCTCGCGCAGCGCGGCATCGGCGCGGCGCGTGGCGCCGGTCATGCCGCCCAGCAGCGAGCTGCGCGTGTGCAGGTGGGCGCCGAGCATCACGTTCTCGCAGGCGGTCATGTTCATGCACACCTGCAGGTTCTGGAAGGTGCGGCTCATGCCGCGCCGCGCGAGCCGGTCGGGCGCCATGCCCGCCACGTTCTCGCCGTCGAGCAGGATCTCGCCGCGCGTGGGCTCGTAGACGCCGCTGATCAGGTTGAACAGCGTGGTCTTGCCGGCACCGTTGGGCCCGATCACCGAATGCACCGAGCCGGCGCGCACGCTGAAGCTCACGTCCTGCATGGCGTGCACGCCGCCGAAGGACTTGCTGAGGTTCTTCACTTCGAGCATGGCTCAGCCCTTCCTGCGCAGCCGCAGCGCGAGCGTGGGCACCAGCCCCTTGGGCAGGAACATCATGGTGAGCATCAGCACCAGGCCGAAGAACACCATCTCGTAGCCGTGCAGGCCGCCCAGCAGCTGCGGCAGCGCGGTCAGCAGCGCGGCGCCGAGCAGCGCGCCGAAGGTCGAGGCCATGCCGCCCAACACCACCATGGTCGCGAGCTCCACCGAATGCGTGAAGGCCGCCAGCGAGGGGCTGATGAAGCCCAGGTAGTGCGCCGTGAGGCTGCCCGAGACCGCGGCGAACACGGCCGACACCACGAAGGCGCGCACCTTGAAGCGCGCCACGTCCACGCCCATCACGCGCGCCGCCACCTCGGAGCCGTTGAGGCCGCGCAGCGCGCGCCCGGCCGGCGATTCGTAGAGGTTGAGCGACAGCAGCACCGCGAGCCACAGCAGCACCGCCGCCAGCGCGTACCAGTGCAGCACCTTGGCGAAGGCGAAGCCGGCCACCGCCAGCGGCGGCACCGGCATGCCGTCGGGGCCGCCGGTCCAGTCGACCTCGTTGATCAGCACGATGTTGACGATCACGCCCAGCCCGAGCGTGGCCATGGTCAGCGAATGGCCCTTGAGACGCAGGATCGGCTTGGCGATCAGCCAGGCCACCAGCGCCGCGCCCACGGCCGCGGCGCAGATGGCCGGCAGCGCGGGCCAGCCGAAGCGCGCCGTCACGATGCCGCTGCCGTAGGCGCCGATGGCGACGAAGGCCGCGTGGCCGATGCTGATCTGGCCCGCGAAGCCCATCAGCAGGTTGAGCCCGATGGCGGCGATGGCCGCCAGCGCGATGCGCACCGCGACGTCGATCACGTAGTTGTTGGGCATGGCCAGCGGCAGCAGCGCCAGCACCAGGGCCAGCAGCAGCAGGGAGGGACGCAGCAGCGCCCGCGAGGACGCCTTCATACGCGCTCCGCTCCCTTGCTGCCGAACAGGCCGTGCGGCATGACCAGCAGGATGAACACGATCAGCACGAAGGGCACGGCGTCCTTGTAGGCCGAGGAGACATAGCCCGCCATCAGCGCCTCGAGCAGCCCGACGATGAGGCCGCCGACTACCGCGCCGCCCGCGCTGCCGAGCCCGCCCAGCGTGGCGGCGACGAAGCCCTTCATGCCCAGCATCAGGCCGATGTCGTAGACCGTGGTGGTGATCGGCGCGGCCACCACGCCGGCCACGGCGCCCAGCAGCGCCGAGAGGCCGAACGAGAGCTGCAGCACGCGCGAGGTCGGGATACCGACCGCGCGCGCGGCCAGCGCATTGGCCGCCACCGCGAGCATCGCCTTGCCCACCATGGTGAAGCGGAAGAAGGCGAAGCACAGCGCCACCAGCAGCGCGGCCGTGCCCAGCACCCACAGGCTCTGCGGCAGCACGTAGGCGCCGAGGATCGACAGCGCCGCGTCGCCGCTGAAGGCCGGCAGGGTCTGCTGGTTCTTGCCGAGCACGATCTGCACCACGCCCTGGATGAAGATCGAGGCGCCGATGGTGATGATGATCAGCGACACCACGCTGGCCTCGCCCGCGGGCTTGATCGCGAGCCGGTACAGCAGCAGGCCCGCCACCACCGTGGCCAGCACGCCGCCGGCCACGGCCACGCCGTAGGGCAGGCTGGCGCCGAGCAGCGCGGCCGTGATCATGGCGCCGAGCATGAGGAAGTCGCCCTGCGCGAAGTTGATGACGCCGCTGGCGTTGTAGATCAGCGAGAAGCCCAGCGCGGCCAGCGCGTAGATCGCGCCGGTGGTGAGTCCCGAGAAGACGAATTGCATGAAGTCAGCCATGGCGTGCTCCGGCGTGGGAAAGCCCGGCGCTGCCGGGAAAGGGAAGGTTGGCGAGCAGGTGATGGGGCGCGACCTCGTCCACGCGGTCGGCGCCCAGCAGCACCAGGGTGCGGGCGATGTCGTCGACCAGGCCGGCCAGCACGCCGCGCGCGCCCGCCTCGCCGTCGCAGGCCATGCCCCAGACCGCGGCGCGGCCGACGAAGGCCGCGGTGGCGCCGGCGGCCAGCGCCTTGACCACGTCGCTGCCGCGCCGGAAACCGCCGTCGACGAACACCGGGATGCGCCCGGCCACGGCATCGACCATGCGCGGCAGCACCGAGATGGTCGAGGGCGCCGCGTCGAGCTGGCGGCCGCCGTGGTTCGACACCACGATGCCGTCGGCGCCGTGGCGCACGGCCAGCGCGGCGTCGCCCGGATGCAGCAGGCCCTTGACCAGCAGCGGGCCGTCCCACAGCCGGCGCAGCCAGGCCAGGTGCTCCCAGGCCAGGGTGCGGTCCATGGTGCGCGACAGCAGCGCGGCCTGCAGCTGGGCCGAGGTGGCGCCGTCGTCGGCCTCGGCCAGGTTGACGAACGAGGGCGAGCGGCCCTGCATCGCCATCGCGAGCGACCAGCGCGGATGCAGCGCGAGGTCGAGCAGGGTCGAGGGCGTGAAGCGGAACGGCAGCCGAAAGCCGTTGCGCACGTCGCGCTCGCGCAAGCCGCTCACGGCCGCGTCGACCGTCAGCACCAGCGCCGAATAGCCGGCGGCGCGCGCACGGCGCACCAGCTGCTCGGCGATGGCGCGATCGCCCATCACGTAGAGCTGCATCCATTGCAGCGCCTCGGGGTCGCGCCGCAGCGCGGCCTCGCGCACCGCCTCGAGCCGGTCGTTCGATGGCGTCGACAGCACGTGCGGCACGCCGGTGGCGGCCGCCGCGCAGGCCAGCAGGGTGTCGCCATGCGGGCGCACCAGGCCCGAGAAGCCCACGGGCGCCACGCCCAGCGGCGCGGTCCAGCGCCGGCCGAACACGGTGATGCCGGGGTCGGCATGGCGGGTGTCGCGCAGTGCGGTCGGCACCAGGTGCAGCGCGGCCAGGTCGGCCTCGTTGCGCCGCAGGCAGTCCTCGGTCTCCGCGCCGCCGTCGACGTAGTCGAAGACGAAGCGCGGCAACCGCCGGCGCGCCTGCCGGCGGCGATCGTTCGCATTGAGATTCATGCGCTCTCCGTCGATGCGCGCGAACTCAACGGACTTCCACGAACTTGCCGTCCTTGATCTCGACCATGCGGAACGCGGACACGTCCAGGCCCATGTGGTCGGTGGCCGACATGCGGTAGATGCCGCTCACGCCGACGAAGTCCTTGGTGGCCTCGATGGCATCGCGCAGCTTCTGCTTGTCGGTGCCGCCGGCGCGCTGGATCGCGTCGATCAGCAGGTACAGCGCGTCGTGCGCGTAGCCGCCGAAGGTCGACACGTCCATCTTCGCGGTCGACTCGTAGTCCTTGGCATACGACACGCTGACCTTCTTCTGCGGATCGGCATCGGGCAGCGCCTGGGCGATCAGCAGCGCGGGCGAAGGCATGCGGATGCCTTCGGAGGACTTGCCCGCGATGCGGATGAACTCGGTCGAGGCCTGGCCGTGGGAGGTATAGAGCGGCTGCTTCATCGCGAGCTGCTGATGGTTGCGCGCGATGATGGCCGGCGCCTGGCCGGTGCCGAACACGAACACGGCCTGCGCGCCCGAGGACTTGATGCGCGTGAGCTGCGGCGTGACGTCGGTGTCCTTCTCGCCGTAGGTCTGGTCCTCCACCACCTTCAGGCCCAGCGTCTCGGCGAGCTTGAGCGTCTCGGTGCGGCCCGACTTGCCGAAGCCGCCGGTGTCCGACAGCAGCGCGAACTGCGTGAAGCCGCGCTTCTTCATCTCGCCGAGCACCTTCTCGGCCGCCATGCGGTCGGAGTGCGGCATCTTGAAGACGTAGGGCTTGACCGGCTCGACGATGACCGAGGCGGCGGCCAGCGAGATCAGCGGCATCTTCGCGGCCTCGGCCTGCGGCACCATCGCCATGGTCGAGCCGGTGGTGGAGGCGCCGAGGATCGCGTCGACCTCGTCCTGCATGATCAGGCGGCGCGTGAAGGCATTGGCCTTGTTCGCGTCGCTGGCGTCGTCGTAGAGCACCAGCTCGAGCTTGCGGCCGAGCACGCCGCCGGCCGCGTTGATCTTGCGCACGTACATCTCGAGCGTCTTCTGCTGCGGATCGCCGAGGAAGGAGGCCGGGCCGGTGGCCGAGACCACGGCGCCGATCTTGATCGGCCCGGCCGCATGGACCTGCGCGGCCAGCGGCAGCAGCAGCGCGCCGGCCAGCAGCGCGTTGACGGCGCGGCGGCCGAGGGAGGTGGAAGTCTTGCTGTTTCTCATCGTCTTGTCTCCTGTCGTCGTTCTCTGGGGGGAAGGGATGCGGGCCCTCAGCGCGCCGGCTTTCGCCGCACGATGTGGATGGGGTGGACGCGCGGCGCGGGCGGCGGCAGGCCCAGCGCGCGCGCCAGGGTGCGGCCCTCGGGGTCGGCCAGCGCGGCTTCGCGCGCGGCGCGCACGCGCTCGGCCGCCAGGGCGAGCGCGGCGGCATCGCCGGGGGGCGCGGCGAACCGGGCCTGCATGTCGTCGAGCACCGCGCCGAGGTTGCGGTGGCCGCGCTCGCTGGTCTCGCCGTAGCCCTTGACCAGGTTGCCGCACAGCGCGATCTCGTAGGCCAGGCGCGGACTCAGCGCGAGCGCGGCGCGCACGGTGTCGAGCCAGCGCGCGATCATGGCCTGCTCGATCGCGTAGCGCGCGCCGGCGCGGCGCAGCACGCGCAGCGAGCGCAGGCCGCACAGCATGGCGAATCCCAGCACGGTGTCGGTGCGCATGTGCAGGCCCACGTTGAGCCGGTGCGCCTTGTGGGCCAGCCGCCGGCGCAGCCAGGCCGAGGCGCGCGGCGGCAGCAGCGAACAGACTTCGTCGAGGCCCGGCTTCAGGTATTCGGTCAGCCGCAGCGGCTCGCCCTGGCGCGCGCCCACTTCCTCGCGCACGCGTTGCAGCCGCTCGCCGCGCGTCTTGAGGTCGGCCACGCGGATCACGTCCTCGTAGCTCATCCACAGCGCGAGATAGCGCGCGGTCTCGCGCGTCACGGGCAGCTCGCCGCCGAAGGGCCGCTCGAGCGCGAGCACCGCGTCGACGCGCTGCAGGTAGAGCGCGCCGTAGCGCGCGTCCTGGTAGTCGAGCACCTGCTGCAGGCCATGGCCCAGCAGTTCGTGCAGCGGCTCGGGCATGGCGGCGATGCGCGGGTCGACGGGCGCGCGCGGCGTTGCCGCGGCGGCCCTGGCGGCGGCTTCCGGCGCAGGACGAATCACCTGCTCGAAGCCCGCCGCGAAACCCTTGAGGCTGGCCTCCACCGCCTTGCCCGAGGCGCGGATCGCCTGCTCGCAGGCCTCGCGCGAGAACGGCAGCGCGCCGCTGCCGGCCATGGCGCCGAACATCACGGTGTTGATCACCGTGCCGTGGCGCCAGGCCAGCGCGCGCATGTCGAACAGGTGGCTGTGCCGCGCGAGCTCGCGCGCGGCCTCGCTCACGCGCCGGCCGTCGTAGCGGCCGTCGCCCATGGCGGACTTCTCGGCCACCGCGAACTCGCGGTGCGTCGAGGCCACGAGCGTGGTGCGCCGCGGATGCACGAAGCCGCCCTGCAGCACGCGCCCCGCCTCCATCAGCTCGGAGGCGGCGACGATGTCGACGTCGCCCGGGCTCGGCGTGAGCGAGAACACCGGGCGCGCGCCGCCGAGCCGCGCGGTCTCGACCGGATAGATCTCGATGTAGTAGTTGGTGGCACCGGTGCGCTGCGCCACGCCGGGCACCGAGGTGCTCTGCACCGGGAAGCCCTGGGCCGTGGCCGCGGCGATCAGCCAGTCGGCCAGCACGCCGCCGCCCTCGCCGCCCATGGCGGCGACCAGCACGGTCACGATGCGCGGTGCGTCTTCGAAGGGGGTGTCGTTCATGCCGCCAGTGCCTCCGCGCGGTCGCGCGCCTTGCCGGCCATGAGGCCGATGACGCCGCTGCGCAGCCGGTGCAGCAGGCGCTCCCAGGTGCCGGCGTTCTGCACGATCTCGGCCTTGTAGAACGAGGGGCAGAGGATGGCGGCGTGCGCGTTCTCGCCGCACAGGCCGCAGCCCACGCAGCCCTGGTTGACGGTGGCCACGGGATCGGTGCGCAGCGCGCTCGGGTTGGGCTTGATGGTGAGCGAGGGGCAGCCCGACAGCCGGATGCACGAGTGGTCGCCGGTGCAGACGTCGTCGTCGATGCCGAAGCGCGTGCGCACCACGCGCTCGCCGCGCTTGAGCTTCGCGGCCGTGACGGGCTTGATGCGGCGCTGGCGCTCGAGCTGGCATTCGCCGTCGGCGATGATGACCTTGAGGCCGCCCTCCTCGGTGGTCATCGCCTCCTGCAGCGTGTCGCGCATCTCGGCCACGCTGTAGCTGCGCACCTTGCGCACCCAGCCCACGCCCACGCCCTTGAGCGCGGCCTCGATGTCCAAGGTCAGCGGCTTGGCCGCGGGCTGCGTGGGCGAGGAGGGAATGGCCTGCGTGCCGGTGGCCGAGGTGTAGCCGTTCTTCAGGATCACGAGCACCGAGTCCTGGCCGTTGTAGACCGCGTTGACCACGCCGCTGGTGAAGCCGTTGTGCCAGAAGCCGCCGTCGCCCATGATGCTGACGACCCGGTTGCCCATCAGCGGCGCGATGCCCGAGGAGCTCGCGAGGCCCAGGCCGTAGCCGAGCACCGTGCTGCCGGTGTTGAACGGCGGCAGGGTGCCGAAGGTGTGGCAGCCGATGTCGGCGCTGACGTGCACGCTGCCGAGTTCCTTCTGCATCAGCTTGATGGCGGCGAACACCGGGCGCTCGGGACAGCCGATGCAGAAGCCCGGCGGCCGGCTCGGCACGGGCACGCCCAGCGCCTCGACCGCGCGCGGCTTGAGCGCGGCCAGCGGCGCGGCGCTGTCGGCCACCCGCATGGCGCCCTGGTCGCCGAGCGCTTCGGGCCGCGCCTGGCGGATGAACTCGGCCAGGCCGCGCACCAGCACCTCGCCGGTGTACTCGCCGGCCATCGGGAAGATGTCCTTGCCGTGCAGCCGCGTGTCGCAGCCGGCCTTGCGCAGCATCGCGTGCAGCGCGTCCTCCATGTAGTTGGGCTGGCCCTCTTCCACCATCAGCACCGCGCGCTTGCCGCGGCAGAAATCGACGAGCTCGTCGGGCACCATCGGGTAGACCACGTTGAGCACCTGCAGCGGAATGCGGCTGTTGCCGAAGGCATCGGCCAGGCCGAGCTGCTGCAGCGCGCGCAGGGTGCCGTTGTAGAGGCCGCCCGGCAGCACCAGGCCGACGTCGGCGCAGTCGCCGTCGAAGCGCTCGTTGAGCCGCGCGTCGCGGATGTAGGCCAGCGCGGCCGGCCAGCGCGACTCGATCTTCATGCGCTCCTGCGCGTAGATCGAGGGCGGCAGGTTGATGTTGGCGAAGTCGAAGCGCGGCTGCGAAATGGCCTCGCGCGTGGAGATGGCCGGCGCGCGGTTGTCCTTGCAGACGAAGCTGCCGTGCACGTGGCAGGCGCGGATGCGCAGCTGCAGCATGACGGGCGTCTGGCTCGCCTCGGAGAGCTCGAAGCCCTGCTCCACCGCGTCGACGATCGAGCCCAGGTTGGGCCGCGGATCGAGCAGCCACATCTGCGACTTCATCGCGAAGGCATGGGTGCGCTCCTGGATGATGCTCGAGCCCTCGCCGTAGTCCTCGCCGAGGATCACCAGCGCGCCGCCCTGCACGCCGGCCGAGGCCAGGTTGGACAGCGCATCGGACGCGACGTTGGTGCCGACCGTGGACTTCCACGTGACGGCGCCACGCACCGGGTAGTTGATGGAGGCGCCGAGCATCGCGGCCGCGCCGGCCTCGGAGGCGCTGTTCTCGAAGTAGATGCCGAGCTCGTCGAGCAGCTCGCGCGCATCGCCGAGCACGTCGATCAGGTGCGAGACCGGCGCGCCCTGGTAGCCGCCGATGTAGCTCACGCCCGATTGCAGCAGGGCCTTGGTGACGGCCAGGATGCCCTCGCCGTGGAATTCCTCGTTCGCGCCCAGCGAGAGGCGCTTGACTTCTTCGGCGAAGGATCGCTCCATGGTGTTCTTTGTCTCCGGCCGGCGCCGCGGGAAGCGCCGCATTTCATCGTGGGTGGCTCGTGGACGGGGACTTTAGGAGTACCCGCTTATTTGCCCAATCGATGGAATGGGAGTTACACATCGATGAATTCGATGTGATGTAGCGCGATCGCGGCCAGCCGTCCGCGCAGGACGGGAGCGTTCAGTTCGCCAGGTAACCGAGCCTGCGCATCGCGTCGCCGAGCCCCTTGCGGCTGCGCTCCATCGCGGCCCAGGGCGCGTTGCCGATGTCGAGCCGCTCGGCGATGGTCGCCACGGTCCAGTGATCGGCGCTGTCGACCTCGAACAGCTCGTCCCAGTCCAGCGGCACCGACACGCCCAGCCCCGGCCGCGCGCGCGCCGACCAGGCGCTGATGGTGGTGGCGCCGAAGCCGTTGCGCAGGTAATCGGCGAAGATTTTTCCGACGCGGTTGCGCGGCCCGCTCTTGGCGACGATGCGCTCGGGCACGCTGCGCGCGAGCTGCTGCACGATGGCCTGCGAGAAGCCCTTGACCTCGTCCCAGCCGTGCGCGCGCCGGATCGGCACCACCACGTGCAGGCCCTTGCCGCCGCTGGTCTTGAGGAAGGACGGCAGCCCGAGCTCGTCGAGCAGGGTGCGCACCAGCAGCGCGGCCTCCTGCATGCGCGGCCATTCGACGCCCTCGCCGGGGTCGAGGTCGAAGGTCATGCGATCGGGCTGGGCGAAGGCGCGCGAGAGCGCGTTCCAGGTGTGGAACTCCACCACGTTGAACTGCGCCGCGCCGAGCAGTCCCTCGGCCGTGTCGATCTGCAGCAGCGGCTCGTGGCCGGGATCGAGCGCCGGGTCGAGCAGACCCACGCCGGCCATCTCGCCGTGCTGCGCATGCTTCTGGAAGAACAGCTCGCCCGCGATGCCGTCGGGCGCGCGCACCAGCGCCACCGGCCGGCCGCGCAGGTGGGGCAGCATCAGCGGCGCGACGCGCGCGTAGTAGGCGGCGAGCTCGCCCTTGACGATGCCGCTCTTCGCGTCGACGAGGCGGTCGGCATGGGTGATGCGCGGCGTGGATGGCTGGCGGTCGGCGGCCATGGTTCGTTTCCTTGGTCCGCCATGTTCGTGCTCGCCCGGGGCCGCGGATGTAGGAACGCGACGGCGCGCCGTGTATTCCTGGCGCTCAGGCCGTGCCGTCGAGCCGCCGTTCGCTGGGCCGCGCGAAGTAGAACCACTCGGTGTCCGGCAGCGCGAGCGCGTTGGGGAACACGATGCAGCCGTCGTCGGGCGCGGTCACGGGCGTGCCGTCGTGCCGCGTGCCGATGAGCTCGCCGCGGCGCACCGGATCGAAGGTGGCCCAGTCGCGCGCGAAGCGGTCGTCGGCGTGCAGCCGGTCGGTCACGCTGGCCAGGCGCAGCAGGCGCGGCGGCACGTCGGGCCCGGCCGACAGGCCCGGCGGCAGCGTCGCCATGCCCAGCAGCGCCAGCGTGCGGCGGATCGCGCGCCAGGCCACCTCGGGCGCCTGCGGATCCTGGTGCTGGCCGCATTCGAGCGTGACGCCGTAGCCGCCGCAGCCGCGGATGTATTCGTTGGTGCCGCGGCCGAAGTCGATGGCGGCCTCGTCGACCGCGGCGCCGCGCTGCGCCAGGCCCGCGGCATAGATGTCGAGCCAGCCCTCGACCACGATCGGCGTGCCCAGGTGCAGCGCCAGCCGGCCTTCCTCGGCGGCGCGCGCGAAGGGCTCGAGGGTGCCGGTGTTGTCGCGCGGGCCGATCATCGCGAAGGCCTCGCCCGCGCTCTGGAAGGAATGCAGGTCGAGCAGCACCTCGTGGCGCGCGATCACGGGCGCCAGCACGTTGGTCACGCGGGCCTCGTAGTCGGCCGGCTCGGCCGCGGGCTTGAACAGCCGGTTGAGGTTGCGCTCGCCCTCGCGCTGCAACCGCCGGCGCGCCAGCGGATTGGCCACCGGCACCAGCGTGAGCTCGCCGCGCAAGAGCGCGAGCTCGCCCGCCGCGAACTCGGCCAGCACCCGCTCGATGCCGGCGGTGCCGCTGGTCTCGTCGCCATGCACGCCGCCCATCACGAGCAGCCGGGGACCGGGGTTCAGGGAGGCGAAGGCGTGGAGACGGATGCTGTCGTGCGCGACGGCGTCGAAGGGAGAGGAAGCCATGCGGGGATTATGGGGAGGCGCCATGACGGGCGCAAAGATGCTCCTTTTTTCATAGCATCGATCCTCGCGGCAACGTGGAAAGCAGAAGCCTACAGCGGCCCCCTGGACTGTCCTACCAGGTGCCCGCGGGTGGCCGCGCAAGCTGGATATCGATCAACGACCGAAGGGACCTTCTCCATGGCCAAGGACAACACCGCGCCCCGCAAGCAGCCCGCCGATCCGCAGCAGGATGCGGGCGGTGGCAAGACCAAGGTCGAACAGGGCGGCGAGTCGTCGCCACGGCTGCCGCACGAGCACGACCAGTCCTCGGACAGCCAGCAGACCCGCGACGGCAAGCCGACCGAACGTGGCCGCCGCGCGCATGACGACGTGGAACGCGGCCTGGTCGACACCGACCAGGGGCTGCGCGCCGACAAGGTCGGCGAGCAGTCCAGGCGCTGAGTCGAAGGCCCGCGGCCGCTCAGGCGGCGGCCACGCCCGCGAGCTGCGTGCGCATCTGCGAGATCACCGCGCCGTAGTCCTTGGCGTTGAAGATCGCGCTGCCGGCCACGAAGGTGTCGGCGCCGGCCGAGGCCACGCGCGCGATGTTGTCGGCCTTGATGCCGCCGTCGACCTCGAGGCGGATGTCGCGCCCGCTCTGCTCGATGCGCTTGCGCGCCTGCTCGATCTTGCGCAGCGCCGAGTCGATGAAGCTCTGGCCGCCGAAGCCGGGGTTGACGCTCATGATCAGGATCAGGTCGATGTCGTCGATGACCCAGTCGAGCACCTCGAGCCCGCGCGCCGGGTTGAACACCACCCCCGGCTTGCAGCCGGCCGCGCGGATCGCCTGGATGCTGCGGTGCACGTGCGGCGTGGCGTCGGGATGAAAGCTGATGTAGTCGGCCCCGGCCTGCGCGAACGAGGCCGCGAGCGCGTCGACCGGCTGCACCATCAGGTGCACGTCGATCGGCACCGGCGTGCCGTCGGCCGTCTTGGCATGCGGCTTGAGCGCCTGACAGATCATCGGACCGAAGGTCAGGTTCGGCACGTAGTGGTTGTCCATCACGTCGAAATGGATCCAGTCCGCGCCCGCGGCGATCACGTCCGAGAGTTCTTGGCCGAGCTGGGCGAAGTCGGCGGAAAGGATGGAGGGGGCGATGCGGAAGGTCATGGGCGGCGATTGTCGCAGCCGGCCAAAGGCGCAGCGGAGCTCCCGGACTTCTACGCCTGCCAGGGATCGACGAGCGCCACGCCGGTGCCGGCATAGCCGCCCGTGTCGCGCGAGACCACCGCGAGGCCGTGCTGCGCGGCGGTGGCGGCGATGATCAGGTCGGGCTGCGAGAAGGTGCGCCCGGCCTTGCGGCCCTGCTCGACCATCAGCCGCCACTTGAACATCACGTCCTCGCTGACCGGCAGCACGCGGTAGCCGAACATCGGCCGCAGCTGCAGTTGCAGCCAGTCGCTGAGCTGGGCGCGCTTGTGGATGTCGGCCACCAGTTCGATGCCGAAGCGGATTTCGGCGAAGGTGACGGTGCTGACGAACAGGCTTTCCAGCGGCTGTGCCGCGACGAAGGCGACCACCCGGGGCTCGGGGCGCGGGCGCCGCAGCTCGGACAGCACGTTGGTGTCGAGCAGGAAGCCGCTCACGGCATCACAGCTCGACGCTGCGCACCGGCGAGGCTTCGGAGGCGCCGACCGACAGCTCGATGTCCCGATGGGGCGACGCCTGCAGCATGTCGACCAGGGCCTGGCCCGTGCGCGCGCCCTGCAGGCGCTGGAACTCCTCGGCCGCGATCACCACGACCTCGTCGCGCCCGTGGACCGTGACGTGCTGCGGCCCCTCGCTGTGGACGCGGCGCACCAGTTCGCTGAAGCGCGCCTTGGCGTCCTGCAGCGGCCAATGGCCTGGAAGAGAAATTCTGGTCATACCGACCAGATTATCCCTTCTTCGCCATTTCCGCAAGAAAGCCGGCCCGGCACCGGGAAGCTCCCCCCGCGCCAAAAACCAGCAGTTACCATCGCGCGCATGTCACACAGCCCCCTTTCCATCGAGGTCGAGCCGCGCTACCTCGCCGACCAGTCCTCGCCGAAGGAAGGCATCTACACCTTCGCCTACACCATCACGATCACCAACACCGGCTCCACCGGTGCCCAGGTGATCGCGCGGCACTGGCTGATCAACGACGCCTCGGGGCATGCGCAGGAGGTCAAGGGCCTGGGCGTGATCGGCCAGCAGCCGCTGCTGGCGCCGGGCGAGAGCTTCCGCTACACCAGCGGCTGCCGGCTGCAGGCCGCGAGCGGCACCATGCATGGCAGCTACCTCGTGGTGACCGAGGACGGCGAGCGCTTCGACGTGCCGATCCCGATGTTCGTGCTCGAGGCCGACGTCGGCGGCGCGCCGGTCTCGCGCGTGCTGCACTAGCCCCCCGCCCGGGCACCCGCACGGACACCTTCCCGCTGCGGCATCGCCCTCCTCTTCTCCCTTTTCGATCCCTCTTCCCATGGCTGCCGCTTCGCGCGACCTGCAGGGGCTGCTCGCCGGCCTCGATCCTTCCGCCGACGTGGCTCGGCGCCACATCTGGCTCATCGACCTGTTCGACTGGCTGCGCGGCGACCGTGCCTCGCCGCAGGCGGCCATGGGCCGGGTGCTGCTGCTGCTCGACGCCATCGAGGCGCGGCCCGAGCTGCGCGAGCGCGTGCGCGCCTGGTGGCGCGCCTTCACGCGCGACGTCGACCTGTCGACGCTCCTGGCCGACTACGGCTTCGCGCCGCGCACCGCCTTCCTCAGCGAATTCAACGAGCGGCTGCGCCGCAAGATCCTGCCGGGCACGCCCGAGACCACCGATGCCTCGGAGCTGTTCCGCATGGTGCTGCCGGGCGTCTTCGACGCGCGCTGGATCGCGCTGCTCGAAGCCTCGCAGCTGGTGCGCATCGGCGCGCTGCTGGCCGATGAAACGAGCGACGACGGCGCCACCGTGCCGCGCTGGCGCGCCACGCTGATGGACGCGATCACCTACTGCGCGAGCCAGCTGGTGGCCGCGGGCTTCTCGTCCGAGCTGCGGCTGCGCATGCGCAGCACCGAGGAGAGCCGCCCCTTCCATGCGCTGATGGCCGAGCTCGACGAGCTGCGCGAGCGGCTGTTCGACGACCGTCCGCGCGACGAGGCCGCGGTGCAGGCGGCCTTCGTCGCGTTCCGCGACCGGCTCGATGCCTGCCGCGCGAGCGCCGCCTCGGTCTACGAGCACCTCGAGGACAACGGCATCTCGGTCGGCCTGGTGTTCCGCGTGCGCCAGATGCGCGAGCGGGTGCTGCGCATCCGCGAGCTGCTCGACGGCCTGATGTCGCCCACGCCCGCGGTCAGCATCGCGCGGCTGGTGGCCCGGCTGGTGCAGGCCGGCAGCGAGCGCAACAGCATCCGCGCGCTGATCGCCTCGAACTCCTCGATGCTCGCGGCCAAGGTCACGGAGCGCAGCGCCGAGACCGGCGAGCACTACATCACGCGCGACCGCGCGAGCTACCGGCAGATGGTGCGCAAGGCCGCCGGCGGCGGCGCGCTGACCTCGCTCACGGTGCTCGCGAAGTTCGGCATCTACGCGCTGGGCCTGTCGGCCTTCTGGAGCGGCCTGGGCTCGGGCGTGATGTACGCCGCCAGCTTCGTCGCGATCCAGCTGCTGCACCTCACGCTCGCCACCAAGCAGCCGGCCATGACGGCACCGGCGCTGGCCGCGCGGCTGCGCGGGATCCGCGCCGACAGCGGCCTCGACGAATTCGTCGACGAGGTCGCCAACCTGGTGCGCTCGCAGGTGGCGGCGGTGCTGGGCAACGTGCTGGTGGTGGTGCCGGCGGTGGCCGCGCTCGCCATCGCCTGGCAGCTGGCGCTGCAGCGGCCGCTGCTCGATGCCGCGCACGCGGGCGCGGTGCTGGGCTCGCTGTCGCTCGCGGGCCCCACGGTGCTGTTCGCGGCCTTCACGGGGGTGCTGCTGTTCGCCTCCAGCCTGATCGCGGGCTGGGCAGAAAACGCCTTTGTCCTGCACAGGCTGGACTCCGCCATGCGGTACAACCCCCGCATCGGCGCCGTCCTGGGTGCCGCCCGGGCCCGCCGATGGGCCGACTTCATGCGCACCCATATCTCCGGTTTCGCCGCCAACATTTCGCTGGGCCTGATGCTCGGACTGCTGCCCGCGGTCGCGGGCTTCTTCGGGCTCGGCCTCGACGTGCGCCACGTGACGCTGTCGGCCGGCCAGATCGGCGCGGCCGCGGTGTCGCTCGGCCTGCCGGCACTGCAGCAGCCGCTGCTGTGGTGGGCGGTGGCGGCGATCCCGGTGATCGGTGCGCTCAACGTGAGCGTGAGTTTCTATTTCGCCTTCCGGCTGGCGCTGCGCGCGCACAGCGTGAGCCTCGCCGACCGCGCCCGCATCCGCGGTGCGCTGCGCGAGCGCTGGCGCAACCGGCCCGCGAGCTTCTTCCTACCCGCATGAACCTGACGAGTCTCACCGCCGACCTGATGGGCTTCTGGTCCGAATGGGCCCGCCCGTCGGCCGGCCTTCCCACCGTGCTGTGGTCGCTGCTGCTGGCCGCGGCCGCCGCCTCCGGCCACCTGGTGCGCCGCTACATGGGCATGCCCAAGGTGGTCGGCTATTCGATCGTGGGCACCATCGTCGGCTTCGCCGGCTTCGAGGGCGCGATCTGGCCGCTGCGCGGCATCAGCCTGTTCCTGCTCGAGCTCGGCGTGGCCGTGGTGCTGTTCGAGGCCGGCGGCCGGCTGCCGCTGCGCTGGTTCCGCCACAACCCGATGGTGCTGGTGCAGAGCCTGCTCGAGGCCACGCTGACCTACTTCGGCGTGTTCTGGGTGCTGCGCCTGCTGGGCCTGCCCGACCCGGTGGCCAACCCGCTCGCGCTGATGGCGATCGTCGCCTCGCCCGCGGTGCTCAGCCGCGTGATCATGGACACCCGCGCCGCCGGCCCGGTGACCGAGCGCGCGATGACGCTGGCCACGCTCAACACCTTCTATGCGCTCGCGCTCGGCTATGCGCAGGCCGGCCTGATCGAGCGCGCGCCGCAGACCATGCTGCAGAAGCTTTATCCGATCGCGGTGGTGCTGGGCCTGTCCTTCGTGGTCGGCGCGCTGATGGCGCTGGCGCTGCGCACCGCGCTGCGCGTGATGAGCCCGACCAGCGAGAACACCTCGCTGCTGCTGCTGGCGCTGATCGCGGCCGGCGCCGCCGTCACCGCGCACATCGGCGGCTCCGCGCCGCTGGCCGCGCTGATCGGCGGCGTGCTGCTCAAGACCCTGAATCCCAAGCCCTGGGCCTGGCAGCGCCAGCTCGGCACCGCGGCCTCGCTGCTCACCATGCTGATGTTCGTGCTGGTGTCGATCGTCGCGGCGCAGGCCGACTGGACGCTGCCCGTGGCCAGCGTGGTGCTGGCGCTGATCGCCGTGCGCATGGTCGCCAAGATCGCCGGCGTGGCGATCGCCAATCCCGGCAGCGGCGCGAGCTGGAAGCAGGCCTTCTGGGTCGGCTGCGCGATGTCGCCGCTGTCCTCGATCGCGCTCCTGATCGCCTCCAATTTCGCCACCGCCTCGCCCTTGCTCGGCACCATGATCACCCAGGTCGCGCTGCCCTCGATCCTGCTGATGGAGCTGCTGGGCGCCGTGCTTGCCACCGTCGCGATCCACGCGGTGGGCGAGAGCTCGGTGCCCTGGGCGCCCGAGGCCTTCAGCAGCACCGCCGAGGACACGCAGCGATGAGCAGCAACACGACCCCCACCCCGAGCGCCGCGATCGACCCCGACAGCGACGACGTGCGCTCGGCGCCGCTGCCGGCCGATCCCGCGAGCCGCGCCGTCAAGCTCGAGCCCTTCAACAAGTCGGAGGCGCTGTCGCTCGGCGTCGAGCTCGAGCTGCAGCTCGTGAACACGCACGACTACGACCTCGCGCCGTATGCGGAAGACATGCTGCGCCTCATGGCGCAGACGCCGCTGCCCGGCAGCGTGGTGCCCGAGATGACCTCGAGCATGATCGAGATCTCGACCGGCATCTGCCATTCGGCGCAGGACGTGATCGCGCAGCTCACGCCGATCCGCGATGCGCTGATCAAGAACGCCGACAAGCTCAACATCGCGGTGGTGGGCGGCGGCACGCATGCGTTCCAGCAGTGGCACGAGCGGCGCATCTACGACAAGCCGCGCTTTCGCGAGCTGTCGGAGCTCTACGGCTACCTGAGCAAGCAGTTCACCATCTTCGGCCAGCACGTGCACATCGGCTGCCCCGATGCCGACTCGGCGCTCCTGATGCTGCACCGCATGTCGCGCTACATCCCGCACTTCATCGCGCTGTCGGCCTCCTCGCCCTTCGTGCAGGGGCAGGACACGCAGTTCGACTCGGCGCGGCTGAACTCGGTGTTCGCCTTCCCGCTGTCGGGCCGCGCGCCCTTCACCACGAGCTGGAAGGAATTCGAGGCCTACTTCGAGCGCATGACCCGCACCGGCGTCGTGCGCAGCATGAAGGACTTCTACTGGGACATCCGGCCCAAGCCCGAGTTCGGCACCATCGAGATCCGCGTCTTCGACACCCCGCTGACCGTGGCGCGCGCCGCCGCGCTCGCGGGCTACGTGCAGTCGCTGGCCGCCTGGTTCCTGCAGGAGCAGCCCTTCGAGCCCAGCGAGGACGACTACCTGGTCTACACCTACAACCGCTTCCAGGCCTGCCGCTTCGGCCTCGACGCGGTCTACGTCGACCCCGCCAGCGGCCAGCACATGCCGCTGCGCGACCACATCCTGATGACCATGACCCAGCTCGAATGGCACAGCGAGGCGCTCAACGCCACGCAGGCGCTGGGCGAGCTGCGCACCAGCGTCGAGACCAACCGCAACGACGCGCGCTGGCTGCGCGAGCGGCAGGGGCGCGAGCGCCTGCTGGCCGAGGTGGTGCGTCAGGCGTCGCTGCGCTTTCGCGGGGCGGCGTAAGAGGCGGACAGCCGAACGCATGCATTTATGCTCGGCGCATGGGTGAATTCGACCTGATCCAACGCTATTTCCAACGCCCCGCCCTCCGTTCCCCGCTGGGCGTGGGCGACGACTGCGCGCTGCTCGCGCCCGCGCCGGGCATGCAGCTCGCGGTCTCCTCGGACATGCTGGTCGAGGGCCGGCACTTCCTCTCGACCGTCGATCCGGCGCGGCTCGGCCACAAGGCGCTGGCGGTCAACCTCAGCGATCTCGCGGCCTGCGGCGCGAAGCCGCTGGCCTTCACGCTCGCGCTGGCGCTGCCGGGCGTGGACGAAGGCTGGCTCGAGGGCTTCTCGCGCGGCCTGTTCGCGCTGGCCGACGAGCACGGCTGCGAGCTGGTGGGCGGTGACACCACGCGCGGCCCGCTCAACCTCTGCATCACCGTGTTCGGCGAGGTGCCGGCCGGCGCGGCGCTGCTGCGCTCGGGCGCGCGCGCGGGCGACGAGCTGTGGATCAGCGGCACGCTCGGCGATGCGCGGCTGGCGCTCGAGAACTTCCGCGGCACGCTGTCGCTGCCGGGCCCGCTGTTCGAGCGCGCGCGCGCGCGCATGGAGCAGCCCGCGCCGCGCGTGGCGCTGGGCCAGGCGCTGCGCGGCATCGCGAGCGCGGCGGCCGACGTGAGCGACGGCCTCGCGGGCGACCTCGGCCACATCCTGCGCGCGAGCCGCGTGGGCGCGACGCTCGACGTGGACGCCGCGATGCACTGCATCGCGGCCGTGGCCGACGGCTCGGCCGCCGCCGCGGGGCTGGAACGCGACACGCTGCGCGCGATGGCGATCTCGGGCGGCGACGACTACGAGCTGGTGTTCACCGCGCCGGCCTCGGCGCGCGCGGCGGTGGAACAGGCCGGCCGCGACAGCGCGACGCCGGTCACGCGCATCGGGCGCATCGATGCCGAGAGCGGGCTGCGCTTCGTCGATGCCGCGGGCGCGCCGGTGGCGCAGCGCTTCGGCTCCTTCGATCACTTCGCCTGAACGCCACTCCGCGTCACAGCGTGCGCTTGAGCACGTCGAGGAACTGGCGCGCCGCCTCCGACAGCGTGTGGCCGCGCTTGGTGACCACCGAGATGTCGCGCGAGACGCGCGGCGCGCTCAGCAGCTTGATGACCAGCGAGGGATCGCCCGCCGCGCGCGCGAAGGCCGAGGGCATGATCGACGGCCCCATGCCGCAGGCGGTCATCCACAGCGCGGTCGAGAGAAAGGACACCTCGTGCGCGACCTCGAGCGCCACGCCCGCATCGCTGGCGGTGCCGTCGATCAGCGGCCGCACGCCATAGCCGGGCCGCACCGTGATCACCGGATGGCGGCCGAGGTCGGTCCAGCGCACCACGCGCGCCTGCGCCAGCGGATGGTCGTCGCGGCACACCAGCGCGAGATGGTCGCGCAGCAGGCGCTGCGTCTCGACCTCGGCGCCGGGCCGCTCGGGCGTGCCGATGCCGAAGTCCACGTGCTCGCCGAGGATGCGCGCGATGAACTGGTCGGGCGCGCAGTCGCTGACCACCACGCGCACCTTGGGATGCTGCCGCTGGAACTCTCCGATCGCCTCGGGCAGCAGGAAGGAGGCCAGGGTCGGCGTGATCGCGATCGAGACGCGGCCGCGCTCGAGCGTGGCGAGGTCGCGAAAGCCGGAAGCGAGCGCATCGACGTCGCGCAGGATGCGTTCGGCCGCCGGCAGCATCTCCTGCGCGGCGGCCGTGGGCTTGAGCGAGCGCGTGGTGCGATCGAACAGCCGCGTGCCCAATCCGTCCTCGAGCTGGCGCAGCAGCATGCTCACGGCCGACTGCGTGACGAACAGCCGCTGCGCCGCGGCGCTGAGCTGCCGCAGCTGGTAGACGGCGAGGAAGGCGCGCAGCTGGCGGATCGTAGGACTGAAGTTCGCTTTCATCAGGAAACATGATATTTGGTTCTGAATTTCTTGATTTACGAATGAATGCGCCCATCGTTCAATCGGGCGCCAGAACACGGATGCACATTCAAGGAGTACCGATGACCGCAACGATCGCCCGCGGCGCGATGCAACCGCCGCGCAGGCAATTGCTGCTGGCCGCGGCCGCCGCGCTGTGCGGCGGACCCGCTTTCGCGCAGGCGCCCGCGGCGGGCGCCTTTCCCGACAAGCCGATCCGCGTGGTCGTGACCTTCCCGCCCGGCGGCAGCGCCGACGCGGTGGTGCGCATGCTGGTGCCGCGGCTCAACGAGAAGCTGGGCCAGCCGGTGGTGGTCGACAACCGGCCCGGCGCGGGCGGCAACGTCGGGCTCACGCTGGTGGCCAAGGCACCGGGCGACGGCTACACGCTGGGCGTGGGCGCGGCGGGCGCGCTCGCGGCCAACGCGAGCCTCTATGCGCAGATGCCCTTCGATCCGCTCAAGGACTTCAAGCCCGTGGGCATGCTGGCCGCGATCCCGTTCGTGATCGTGGGCCATCCCTCGGTCGCGGCGCGCACCCAGCGCGAGCTGATCGCGCTCGCGAAGTCGCAGCCCGGCGGGCTGTCGATCGGCCATGGCGGCAACGGCACGGCGATGCACCTGTCGGCCGCGCTGTTCGCGCAGATGGCCGAGGTCAGGCTGGTCGAGGTGCCCTACCGCGGCTCGGGCCCGGCCGCGCTCGACGCGCTCGCGGGACAGGTCCCGCTCGCGGTGGTCGACCTGCCCTCGGCGCTGCAGCAGATCAAGGCCGGCAAGCTGGTCGCCTTCGCGGTCACCAGTCCCGCGCGGCTGCCGATGCTGCCCGAGGTGCCGACGGTGGCCGAGGCCGGCCTGCCCGGCTACGACTCGACCGGCTGGTTCGGCGTGGTGGCGCCGGCGGCCACGCCGGCGCCGGTGGTCGCGCGGCTCAACGCCGAGATCAACGCGGCGCTCGGCGACGAACAGATCAAGGCCGCGATGCGCAACCTGGGCGTGGAACCCGCGCCGGGGTCGAGCGAGGCCTTCGATGCCTACATCCGCGCGGAGACCCGCAAGTGGGCGCAGGTGATCCGCACCGCCAACATCAAGCTCGAATAGACCCCGTGCGCATGAAGAACGACCTCGATCTCCAGGCCGACGTGCTGATCGTCGGCGCCGGCCCGGTGGGCCTCTCGCTCGCGATGGACCTGGCCTCGCGCGGCGTCAGCACGATCGTGTGCGAGACGCGCGCCTTCGCCGAGCCGCCGAACGTGAAATGCAACCACGTGGCGTCGCGCACCATGGAGCAGTTCCGCCGCCTGGGCGTGGCGCAGAAGCTGCGCGACGCGGGCCTGCCGGCCGACCACCCGAACGACGTGGTGTTCCGCACCAGCGTGACCGGCACCGAGCTCGCGCGCATCCCCATTCCCTGCCGGCGCGATCGCTACACCGAGACCGAGGGACCCGACGCCTGGTGGCCCACGCCCGAGCCGCCGCACCGCATCAACCAGATCTACCTCGAGCCGATCCTGCTGCGCCACACGGCCGCGCTGCCGGGCGTGACCCTGCTCAACCGCACGCAGGTGGCGGGCTTCGTGCAGGACGCCGAGGGCGTGACGGCGATCGCCACCGACCTCGACAGCGGCGTGACGCGCAGCCTGCGCGGGCGCTACATGGTGGGCTGCGACGGCGGCAGCTCGGCGGTGCGCAAGCAGATGGGGGCGAAGCTCGAGGGCACGGCGGTGATCCAGCGCGTGCAGTCGACCTGCATCCGAGCGCCCGGCCTGCGCGCGCTGATCCCGGGCAAGCCCGCGTGGTCCTACTACGCGATGAACCCGCGCCGCTGCGGCACCATGTTCGCCATCGACGGCCACGAGACCTGGCTGGTCCACAACCACCTCAATGCCGAGGAGCCCGAGTTCGATTCGGTGGACCGCGACCGCTCGCTGCGCGAGATCCTCGGCGTCGGCTCCGACTTCGAGTACGAGATCCTCAGCAAGGAGGACTGGGTCGGCCGCCGGCTGGTGGCCGACCGCTTCCGCAACGGCCGCGTGTTCCTCGCGGGCGACGCCGCCCACCTGTGGGTGCCCTACGCGGGCTACGGCATGAACGCCGGCATCGCCGACGCGCTCAACCTCTCGTGGCTGCTCGCAGCCAGCGTGCAGGGCTGGGCCGACGAGGGCATCCTCGACGCCTACGAGGCCGAGCGGCTGCCGATCACCGAGCAGGTCTCGCAGTTCGCGATGGACCATGCGCAGAAGATGATCCGCGCGCGCCGCGCGGTGCCCCCGAACATCGAGGCGCCCGGCCCCGAGGGCGACGCGCTGCGCGCCGACATCGGGCAGGAGGCCTACGAGCTCAACGTGCAGCAGTTCTGCTGCGCGGGCCTGAACTTCGGCTACTTCTACACCGGCTCGCCGATCATCGTGCCCGACGGCGAGCACGTGCCGCCGGCCTATTCGATGGGCGCCTTCACGGCCTCGACCGTGCCGGGCTGCCGCGCGCCGCACTTCTGGCTGGCCGACGGCCGCTCGCTGTACGACGCCTTCGGCCCGGGCTACACGCTGCTGCGCTTCGACCGCAGCGCCGACGTGCGCGCGCTGGAACGCGCGGCCGACACCTACCGCATGCCGCTCACGGTGCTCGACATCGACGCCGCCGTGGTGCCGCCGGCCTACGCGCACCGGCTGGTGCTGTGCCGCGCCGACCAGCACGTGGCCTGGCGCGGCGCCTACATCCCGGCCGACGTCTATGCGCTGGTGGCGCGGCTGCGCGGCGAGCCGCAGCGCGAGCGCGCGACCAAGCGCGCGCTGCCGTGGGAAGGCGTGCTGGCCTAAGGCTCGCGCGTGGCCGACACCACGCGCCGCGCCAGCAGCACCACCAGCGCCGGCGCGATCGCGAAGCTCGCGAACAGCCACACGGCCGCCGAGCGCGCACCCTCGACGCCGCCCGGCTGCGTGAGCCCGGCCGCGTTCGCCACCAGCCCGGCCACCGCGGCGCCGACCGCCATGCCGTAGAGCTGCACCGTGGTGATCGAGGCCGAGGCCAGGCCCTCCTCGCCGGCCGGCGCGCGCGACATCACGCGCGTCAGCAGGTGCGGCCAGCCGATGCCCACGCCCAGCCCCACGGCCGCCAGCGCGAGCGCGACGGCCAGCGTCTCGAGCCCGGCGGGCAGATGCCCCGGCGCCGGCAGCAGCACGGCCAGCGCCGCCAGGCCCAGCGTGCAGACCACCGGGCCGGCGCGCAGCATGCGGTCGGCCCCCGCGCCGCCGCGCCCCGACGAGAGCAGCGAGCCCACGCTCCAGCCGCCGGCCATCGCGGCCGTGAGGTAGCCGGCCGCGAGCGGCGTGTGGCCGTGCAGCAGCTGCAGGAAATAGGGCACGAAGATCTCGGTGGTGGTGCCGATCAGCAGCAGCGCCACGCTGGCGTAGATCGCGCCCAGCGGCGCCGCGATCGAATAGGCGCCCGTGGGCAGCAGCCGCACGGCCGAGGCGCGGTCGACGCGCGTGGCGGCGATGCCGAGCGCCAGCCCCAGCGCGACGCCCGCGGCCTGCGCCGGCAACGAGGCGCCGAACTCGCTGGCCGCGATCACCAACACCGAGGCCAGCAGCAGCGCGATCTGCGGCAGCGCGATGCGCGGCGCGCTGGCGGGGCGCTCGTGGCGCACGCCGGCCGCGGGGCGCAGCTGCAGCGTCACCAGCAGCGCCTGCGCGGCCGCCACCGGCAGCAGGGTCCAGAAGGCCCAGCGCCAGTGGCCGCCCTGCGCGAACAGCCCGCCCACCGCCGGCCCGCACAGCGTGGCCACGCCCCACATGCCCGACACCAGCGCCACCGCGCGCGGCCACAGCCGCGGCGCGAACACCAGCTGGATCAGACCGTAGCTCAGCGCCGCCAGCAGCCCGCCGCCCAGGCCCTGCACCGTGCGGCCGGCCAGCATCCACGGCATGGCCGGCGCGAGCGCACAGCCGATGGAGCCGGCGCTGAACACCGCCAGCGCCGCGAGGCAGGCGCCGCGCGGGCCCAGCACCGCGAGCAGGCGCACCGACAGCGCCGCGCCGAGGATCGAGCCGAGCACGAACAGCGTGGTGCTCCAGGCGTACCAGTCCAGCCCGCCGATCTCGCGCACCACCGAGGGCAGCACGGTGGTCACGATGTGGACGTTGACCGCATGCAGCGCGACGCCGCCGGTCAGCGCGAGCGCGCGCCAGCCGTTGCGGCCGCTGAAGAGTTCGCCCCAGCCGGCGGTGGCCGGCGGGTCGGCGCGGGAGCGGTCGAGGGAGGGAGAGGAGGAAGAGGCCATGATGGAAGCGGCGGCCCGATGGCGCAGCGCCCGGGCCCGGATCTGGAAGGTGCCCGGATACTAGGCCCGCGCCTTGAATTAAACAAGCAATTGCTTTGATAAATAAAAACGAAGGCGGCGCCCGCCGCGGCAAGATGCGCGACACTCCCGGCTGATGCACGCCGCCGTTCCCGTCTCCGATCCCGCCCGTCCGATGCCCACTTCCGGCGCCATGCCCCCGCCCTCCATCCGCCGCCCGAGCGCGCGCTTCCTGTTCTCGCATCCCGCGCACTTCATCGGGCTGGGCCTGGGTTCCGGCCTGTCGCGCTTCGCGCCCGGCACCGTGGGCACGCTGTGGGCCTGGGCCGCGTTCTCGGTGATGCAGCACTGGCTGTCGCCGGCCGCCATCGGCTGGATCATCGGGGTCTCGCTGCCGCTGGGCTGGTGGGCCTGCACGCTGACGGCGCGCGACATGAACCTGGCCGACCCTGGCGCGGTGGTGTGGGACGAGGTGGTCGCGTTCTGGATCGTGCTGTGGCTGGTGACGCCGGCCGGCCTGTGGGCGCAGACCGTCGCCTTCGCCCTGTTCCGCTTCTTCGATGCCGCCAAGCCGGGCCCCGTGGCCTGGGCCGACGGCCTGTTCAAGCCGCGCGATGCCGCGCCGGTGCGCTGGTGGCACGCCGGCTTCGGCATCATGCTCGACGACCTGGTGGCGGCCTTCTGCGCGCTGCTGGTGATCGCGCTCTGGCGCGCCTGGTGAGACCCCGACCCATGGAATCCTCCTTCCCGCCCCCTTCGTCGCAGGACCTCGACACGCCCGAACTGGTGGAGGCCCTGGCCGGCCTGCTGCTGAAGAAGGGCTGGCTGCTGGCCACCGCCGAGAGCTGCACCGGCGGCCTGATCGGCGCCGCCTGCACCGAGCTCGCGGGCTCCAGCGCCTGGTTCGAGCGCGGCTTCGTGACCTACTCCAACGCGGCCAAGACCGAGCTGCTGGGCGTGGACGCCGCGCTGGTCGAGGCGCACGGCGCGGTCAGCGAACCGGTGGCGCGCGCGATGGCGCTGGGCGCGATCGCGCATTCGGCGCCGGCGCGCGTCGCGGTGGCGGTCACCGGCATCGCGGGCCCCACCGGCGGCACGCCCGACAAGCCGGTCGGCACCGTGTGGTTCGGCTGGTCGGTCGACGGCCAGGTGCGCACCGAGCGGCGCCGCTTCGACGGCGACCGCGCCACGGTGCGCGCGGCCACGGTGCGGCATGCGCTGCACACGCTGGTGCAACTGCTCGAAGCCCCGAGCGCGACCTGATCAGGCCAGCGCGAACTCGCCCAGCGGCCGGCGCGGCGCGGGCGGCACCAGCGCCATCGGATAGCCGATCCGGCACAGCAGCTGCAGCGTGCGGCCGCGCGCGTCGCGCGGCGGCGGCAGGCCCAGCAGCATCTCGTGCGCCGCCGCGTGGTGCGCCGCCATTTCCGCGAACTCCTCGAGCGGCTGGCTCATCGGGTGCATGCCCAGCCCGAGGTCGGTGGCGCGCAGCTGCTGGCGCAGGTAGGCGCGGCCGGCGTTGAGCTGGTCGGTGCGGCTGTTGCCCGCGCTGCTGATCCAGGCGAAGCCCATGGCCGTGCCGGCCTGGTCGGCGTAGAGCGCCAGCGTGCGCTCGAAGGCACGGCTGCCCTCGCGCGCGGGCACCTCGCGGTCGAAGCGGCCCAGTGCCACGGCCAGCCGCAGCGCGGGATCGTTGAGCGAGAAGCCGTCGCGATGCGCGAGGATCTCTTCGGGGCCCACGCGCAGCAGCCGCAGGTTCTCGCGCGCGGTGTTCGGCGTGGCGATCTCCACCCGTGCCGCGGCCAGGCAGAGCCGGCGCAGCGGCAGCACGCGGCCCATCTCGACCGTGCCGTCGGCGCGCAGCGCGCTGCCGTTGGGCACCGCCGCGAGCACGCCCTGCAGCAGCTCGGCCGAGACCGGCCGCGCGGTGTCGAAGCGCTGCTTCGGCGTGCGCCGGCGCAGCACCTGGGAAAACAGCGGATCGGGCGTGCCGCCGCTCGACAGCCGCAACCGCGCCACCGGCAGGTGGCCCCACTGCCGCGGGTCGGTGGGCAGCTCTCCCTGGGGCCACAGCTGCACGCTGGCCGCCACGCCCTGCTGGGCCAGCGCCATCACCAGCAGCTCGAGGAAAGCGCCCTGGCCGATCACCGCCTGGCGCCCGAACGGGTCGGTCTCGGGCAGCAGGCGCTCGCGGTCGCAGTACAGGACGATCGCATCGGGCTCGCGCAGGTCCACGCGCCAGGGCTGCCGGTTGTAGGCCGAGGGCGCGGTCACCGCATAGGCGAGCGCGCGCCGGCGCACGTCGGGCTCGTCGCCCGGACCGTTCCAGATCTCGAGGGCCGCGGCCGGCATGTCGTCGTGCAGCCACCAGGTGGCCAGTGCCGCGGCGCCCGCGGCCAGCACCACACCGCCTCCCAGCAGCCGGACAAAGTTTCTTCGCTCGTCCATGCCGGGAATTATCGGAAGGCGAAACTCAGATCACAATTAGACAACCATTGACAACAGATATTCAGAATTGAATACCCCATGCGGCGCGGCACCGACCTCGATTTCGACTGGCGGCTGATCCGCTCCTTCCTCGCGGCGCTCGACAGCGGCAGCCTGCTGGCCGCCTCGCGGCTGCTCAACGCGAGCCAGCCGACGCTGGGGCGGCACATCGCCGAGCTCGAATCGCAGCTCGGCGTGGTGCTGTTCGAGCGCACCGGCCAGGGGCTGCAGCCCACGGCCATGGCCACGCAGCTGGCCGAATCGGCGCGCGTGATGGAGAACGGCGCGCTCGCGCTGTCGCGCAGCGTGGCCGGCGCCAACGCCGCCACCGCGGGCACGGTGCGGCTGTCGGCCAGCCAGGCGACGGCGCGCCACCTGCTGCCGGCGATCCTGGCGCGCATGCGGCTGGAGCTGCCCGAGATCCAGGTCGAGCTGGTGGCCAGCAACGAGGTCAGCAACCTGCTGCGGCGCGAGGCCGACATCGCGCTGCGCATGACCCGGCCCGAAACCGCGAGCCTGGTGGCGCGGCGCGTGGGCCGCTTCGCGCTCGGCGCCTTCGCGCAGCGCGACTACCTGCGCCGCCGCGGCACGCCGCGCCACTGGACCGACCTGCTGCGGCACGACCTGCTGGGCTATGACCGCGACGAGAGCATCCTGCGCAGCTCGGCCGAGCTCGGCGCGCCGCTGCAGCGCGAGGACTTCTGCTTCCGCACCGACGACGTCAGCGTCTACTGGGAGGCGCTGCGCCACGGCATGGGCATCGGCTTCGTGGCCGAATCGCTGGCGCGCAGCGACCCCGAGGTGGTGCGCGTGCTGCCCGCGCTCAAGCTGCCCGCGCTGCCGGTGTGGCTGGCGGTGCACCGCGAGGTCCGCACCGACCGGCGCATCCGCGCGGTCTATGATTTCCTGGTGCGCGCCCTTCCGGCCGCGCTCTGACCTTCTTCCCCCACCACCGCGCTCCCGGCGCCCGAGGCCCCATGACAGCCACCACCAACGCGCAGACCATCGAGCGCTTCTACGGCGCGTTCACCCAGCTCGACGCCGCCACCATGGAAGCCTGCTACGCACCCGACGCGGTGTTCGACGACGAGGCCTTCTCGCTGCGCGGGCGGCGCGAGATCGGCGGCATGTGGCGCATGCTGTGCGAGGCCACGAAGGCCAAGGGCGCCGACGTCTGGCGCCTGCGCCATCGCGACGTGCGCGCCGACGAGCGCGGCGGCAGCGCCCACTGGGACGCCCACTACCGCTTCAGCGCCACCGGCCGCCTGGTCGACAACAGCATCGACGCGCGCTTCGGCTTCACGCCCGAGGGCCTGATCGCCACCCACCGCGACAGCTTCCCGTTCTGGACCTGGTCGCGCCAGGCGCTGGGCACGCCGGGGCTGCTGCTGGGCTGGTCGCCCATGCTGCGCAAGAAGGTGCGCGCCACCGCCGCCGCCAACCTCGCCAAGTACCTCGCGAGCCGACCCGCCTGAACACGACCATTGCAAGGACAACCATGAGCACCGACGACAACGCCCCGATCCTCTCGAACAACGAGGCCGAGCACCGCTACGAGGCCCGCATCGGCGGCGAGCTCGCCGCGCTGGCCGAATACAACCTGCTGACCGACGCGATCATGTTCACCCACACCGAGGTGATGCCCGCGCACGAGGGCAAGGGCCTGGGCTCGAAGATCGCGAAGCACGTGCTCGACGAGGCTCGCGCGCGCGGCCTGCACGTGATCCCGGTGTGCCAGTTCATCGCGGGCTACATCCGCAAGCACCGCGAGTACGCCGACCTGGTGCGGCCGGACATCCAGCGCGCGTTCAAGATCTAGCAGCGCGCTCGCCGTCAGGCGCCGGCAGCCAGGCGAAGGCCGCGATGCCCGCCAGCAGCAGCACGGCGATGGTGGCCAGCACGGCCGTGAGCGGATCGCCGCCGTGCGCCACCGCCACCGAGGCGGCGACGCCCGTGCCCCACTGCATCAGCGCCACGCCCATGAACATCGCCATGGTGAAGACCGCCATCGCGCGCCCCGTGAGCGCCGCCGGGTAGGCGCCGCGCACGTCGGCGTACTGCCAGACGATGAAGCCCGAGAGCAGGCCGATCAGCAGCATGCCGGCGATGTCGAGCCAGGCCGAGTGCACGAAGGCGATCAGCGCGAACAGGCCCGTGTAGGCCAGCGCCCAGAGCACGATGCGGCGGCGCCGCGCGGCGGGATCGGCGCTGTCGAGCCGGCCGAACAGCGGCGCGCCGACCAGCGAGATCACCGACACCGCGAGCGCGACGTTGCCGCTCTGCACCAGCGAGAAGCCGTGTCGCTCGATCATCAGCGGCCCGAGCCAGAGCCCGCGCAGCGAGATGAAGGCGGCGTAGGTCACGCCGCCCAGCACCACGATGCCCAACGTGTGGCGCAGCATCAGCAGCGCGCCGAACTGGCGGATCGCCTCGGGCACCGACTCGCGCCGCGCCGGCACGGCCGCCGCGGGCTCACGCACCCAGTGCCAGATCGCGAGCCAGGCCAGCGCCGCGGCCAGCGCCAGCAGCACGAAGCCGGCGCGCCAGGAGTGCGCCTGCACCAGCCAGGCCAGCGGCGTGCCCGTGACCAGCATGCCCAGGCCGCCGATCGCCAGCACCAGCCCCGAGACGGTGGCGAAGCGCTCGGCCGGGAAGTGGCGCGCGATGAACACGGTGCAGACCAGGAAGGCCGGCGCGCAGCCCACGCCGATCAGCGCCTGGGCCAGCACCAGCACCAGGTAGTTCGAGGACAGGGCCGACAGCAACGCGCCCGCGATCGCGACCGGGAAGGCCACCAGCACGGTGCGCCGCACGCCGTGCAGGTCGATGCCGATGCCCATGAACAGCTGCATCGCGCCGAAGGCGAAATGGAAGGCGCCCGAGAAGATGCCCAGCGCCTGCGGCGACAGGCCGAACTCGGCCTGCAGCGGGCTGGCCATGATGGCGCCGACGGTGCGGAAGGCCTGGCTCAGCGCCACGCCCGCGCACAGCGCGAGCACCATGGCCCAGGCCGCGCGCGCGTTCAGCGCCGCGGCCGGTGGTGAAGCGGTACTGGCGCCCTCAGCCGGCACCGTGGCACTTCTTGTACTTCTTGCCGCTGCCGCAGGGGCAGGGGTCGTTGCGGCCGGGCGTGGCTTCCTTGCGGAGGGTCTCGACCTTGGGGCCCAGGCTCTTCCAGAGCTGGCGCAGGTCGTACACGGCCCAGATGGCGGCGCCGAAGTCGTCCAGGCGCTGCTGGCTCACGCTGGGCGGGCCGTTCTCGTCGTACATCGAGAGCACCGGCTTGGCCTTGTCGTCCTCGGTCAGCACGACGATGTTCTCGAGCGCGTCGTCGAGCATCCGGGCCGCCTCCTTGTCGCGCGGCGGGGTCCAGTCCTCGGGCCAGTTCTCGACCGCGTACATGAAGCCCAGCGCCCAGATCTGGGCGAACGAGGGCAGGGACTCGCCGTCCATCTCGGCGCGCTCCTCGGGCGGCAGCATGGCGATGGCGCCGCGGGTGTCGAGCACCTCGGGCTGCCAGCTGCGCTCGTCCTCGAGCGTCTCGACGTCGGCATCGAGACCGGTCTCGATCTCGCGCCAGCGGCGCTTCCAGTGCCAGACGAATTCCATCTGCTGGGCCGGCACGAAGCCGTCGCCCAGTAGCACGGGCCAGTACTCCGAGGGTTCGATGACGCGGCGGGTACAAATCAGCGCCGCCATGAAGCCCTCGCAGAACTCCCATTGGGGGATTTCCTCGTCGTGCTCGCGCATCGCGTCGAGCGCCCGGTCGAGGGCGTCGAAGTCGTCGGGACCGAGGGGTTGCAGGTCGGTGGCGGGGGCCGGGCTGGTGCCGGCGGAGTCGGGTGGGGAGGTCGTCATGGCAAGTTCGAAGCAGCCCTCTATGATGCAGCAGGCTTCGGCAGACCCCCAACAACCATGCCCACGATCACTCCATTCCCGGTCCGCTACACCGCCTTCGCCCTGTGCGTGGCCGGTTTCGCGGCCAGCCTGGCCTTCGTCCTGGCCTCCCCCCATCTCTGGTTCGCCTGGATCGCGCTGGTGGTGTTCGCGGTGCTCGCGGGCACCGGCGTGCACGACCTGCGGCAGGCCCGCCACGCGATCCTGCGCAACTACCCGGTGATCGGGCACCTGCGTTTCCTGCTCGAATTCATCCGGCCCGAGATCCGCCAGTACTTCATCGAGAGCGATGCCGAGGCCGCGCCCTTCTCGCGCGCCCAGCGCTCGCTGGTCTACCAGCGCGCCAAGGGCGAGCCCGACAACCGGCCCTTCGGCACCCAGCTCAACGTGACCATCGCGGGCTACGAGTGGATCAACCACTCGATGCAGCCGACGAAACTGGCCGGCCACGACTTCCGCATCGTGATCGGCGGCACGCCGCAGCCGGCCGAGGCCAACCCGGCCCAGGTCTGCACCCAGCCGTACAGCGCCAGCGTGTTCAACATCTCCGCCATGAGCTTCGGCGCGCTCTCGGCCAACGCCATCCTCGCGCTCAACCAGGGCGCCAAGAGCGGCGGCTTCGCACACGACACCGGCGAGGGCTCGATCTCGCAGCACCACCGGGTGCACGGCGGCGACCTGATCTGGGAGATCGGCTCGGGCTACTTCGGCTGCCGCAACGAGGACGGCACCTTCAGCGAGGAACGCTTCGTCGCCAACGCGCGCGACCCGCAGGTGAAGATGATCGAGATCAAGCTGAGCCAGGGCGCCAAGCCCGGCCACGGCGGCGTGCTGCCGGCGCCCAAGGTCACGCCCGAGATCGCGGCCGCGCGCGGCGTGCCGATCGGCGTGGATTGCATCTCGCCCTCCTCGCACAGCGCCTTCTCCACGCCGACCGAGATGATGCATTTCGTGGCCCGGCTGCGCGAGCTCTCGGGCGGCAAGCCCACGGGCTTCAAGTTCTGCCTCGGCCATCCCTGGGAATGGTTCGGCATCGTCAAGGCGATGCAGGCCACCGGCATCACGCCCGACTTCATCGTGGTCGACGGCGCCGAGGGCGGCACCGGCGCGGCGCCGGTCGAGTTCAGCGACCACGTGGGCGCGCCGCTGCAGGAAGGGCTGCTGCTGGTGCACAACACGCTGCTGGGCGTGAACCTGCGCCACCGCATCAAGCTGGGCTGCGCCGGCAAGGTCATCACGGCCTTCGACCTGGCGCGCATGATGGCGCTGGGCGCCGACTGGTGCAACGCGGGGCGCGGCTTCATGATGGCCCTGGGCTGCATCCAGGCGCAGAGCTGCCACACCGGCCACTGCCCGACCGGCGTGACCACGCAGGACCCGGTACGCCAGCAGGCGCTGGTGGTGCCGACCAAGGCCGAGCGGGTGCGCAACTTCCACCACAGCACGCTGCACGCGCTCAAGGAGCTGGTGCAGGCCGCCGGCCTCGACCATCCGCAGCAGATCACGGCCCACCACATCGTGCGCCGGATCTCCGACACCGAGGTGCGCCTCTTGAGCAACCTGGTGATGCAGGTGCAGCCGGGCGCGCTGCTGGGCCCGCTCGACGCGCAGCACAACGTGTTCCGCACCTACTGGCCGCTGGCCAGCGCCGACAGTTTCCAGCCCCTGACGCAGGGGGTCCAGGGCACGCAGGAGGCGCTCGCCACGGCGCCCCAGGGGCTCGCACTGGCCGCATGAATCCGCTGCGACGTGGCGGCGCCGGCGCGCGCCTTTCGATGCGCAAGGGCGTGGCCTCGGGCCCGGCCCCGCTGGACGCGATCCCCTCCGCGCCCGCGCCGGGCGACTACGCGGCCTTCCTGCGCACCACCCTGCCGCGCCAGGCCAGGAACGTGGCCAGCCACCGCTTCGGCGACGAGCGCGTGTGGCTCAAGAAGGCCGGCCCGCGCCACGGCAAGTGGGGCTACCGGGTGATGGCCGCGGTCGCGCGCATGGCGGGGCTGGACATCATCAAGCCGGTGCCCAATCCCGGCGGCGAGGCCGCCATCGCGACCGAGGCGCGCCGGCTGCGCCAGCTGGCCGCGGCCGGCCTGCGCGTACCGCGGGTGCTGGCCGAACAGGCCGACGGCCTCTTGATCTCCGACCTGGGCGCCAGCGGGCGCGGCACCGTGGTGCTGCAGGAACGGCTCGACCAGGCCGCGGCCGCCGGCCCGGCCGCGCTGCTCGCGGTCTGGCGCGAGGGGCTGGCGGCGATCGCCACCGTGCACGCTCACGGCCAGCACCTGAGCCAGGCCTTCGACCGCAACCTGGTGCAGTGCCCCGACGGCGTGATCGGCTACATCGATTTCGAGGACGACCCCTCGGAGGTGATGACGCTGGCCGAATGCCAGGCGCGCGACTGGCTCAGCTACCTGCACTCCACGGCCATGATGCTCGAGGCCGCCGCGCCCGACGCCGCCGGCCAGCACTGGCATGCGGCGCTGGCCGAGGTGAACGCCGACGTGCGCGAGCGCATCGCGAACGCGGCGCGGCGCATGAAGTGGGCGCAGAAGCTGCCCGCGAGCCGCCGCTGGGGCCGCGACACGCAGCGCGTGCGCGCGGTGGCGCGGCTGCTCGGGCGCTGGCACCTGCCGCCGGCGCGCTGAGGCTCGTCAGCGCGGCGTCCAGCGCATCGCGGCCAGCAGGTTGGCGTGGTCGTCGCTCCAGGGCGCGGCCGCGGACGCCTCGATGGGCTCGCCGTGCTCGCGCATCGCCGCGCCTTCGATGAAGCCCGCGTCGCGCGACAGCAGCACGTACTCCGAGGTGTGCTCGAGCGCGGGACTGTCGGCATCGGGCACGTGGTGCACGCGCCGCGCCTGCAGCCCGGCCGTGTCGGCCAGCCGGCGCACCACCGGCGCCAGCGCCAGGTGGCGGTTGCTGATGTGGAAGGCCACGACGCCGCCGGGCGCGAGGTGCCTGGCATAGAGCGCGAGCGCCTCGCGCGTCATCAGGTGCATCGGGATCGAGTCGCCCGAGAAGGCGTCGACCACGATCACGTCGAAGCCCTGCGGCCCGCGCGCCTCGAGCTCCCGCTGCAGCAGCAGCCGCGCGTCGCCCTGCGCGATCTCGATGGTGGCAGGCGAATCGGCGAGGTAGCTGAAGTGCGAGCGCGCGACCGCCATCACGAGCGGGTTGATCTCGTAGAAGCGGTAGGTGTCGCCGGGCCGGCCGTAGGCCGCGAGCGTGCCCACGCCGAGGCCGATCACCGCCACCCGCTGCGGCTGCGTGCCGCGCGCCGCGATCGCCAGCCCGGCGCCCGAGCCCGGCCCGTAGTAGGTGCTCGGCAGCCTGCGCGCCACCGCGCCCAGGCGCTGCTCGCCGTGCGAGATCACGCCGTGCATCAGCCGCCGCGAGGCGCTGGGCGAATCGGTGGCACCGAACTGCTCGACGCGCAGCGCGCCGTAGAAGTTGCGCGCCCGCAGCGCGGTGCGCCCGTCGGTCTCGCGCAGGTTCGACAGCGTGAACCAGGCGACCGCGGCTGCCGCGAAGGCGCCCATCAGGCCCGCGCCCGCCGACCAGGAGCGCGCGCGCCGCGCGGTGTAGGCCACGGCCACGAGCGCCAGCGCCGCCACCATGGCGTGGTACACGCCGCTGGAGACCGCGACCGAGGCCAGCCGCAGCCAGGCCGCGAAGCCCGCGACCACGCCGAAGGCGAACCATGGCCACGGGCCGCGCTGCTGGCCGCGCGTGAGCCACAGCATCAGGAGCCCCGGCAGCGCGAGGCACAGCGGCAGTTCCCAGTAGCCGTCGAACAGGTGCGGCGCGGCCACGCCCGCGAACAGGCCGCCGATCGCGCCGCCGAGCGCCACCATCAGGTAGAAGCGCGTGAGCCGCTCGGGCGCGGGCTTCGCGCGCGCGAGCTCGCCGTGGGCGAACATGCAGACCGCGAACAGGCCCAGCGCGTAGAGCCCCACCGCGGCGGCGATCGGCAGCGCGCGCTGCGCGGTGGTCGGATACCAGCCCATCACCGGCACCAGCAGCAGCACCGCGGGCCAGAACACGGCGCGCCGGTACCAGCGCTCGCTGTCGAAGCACAGCACGAACGACAGCAGGTACAGCGCGAGCGGCAGGATCCACAGCAGCGGCACCGAGGCGATGTCCTGCGTGATGAAGGCCGAGACCGCGAGCAGCGCCACCGTGCCGAGCGCCGACAGCAGCAGCCACAGCAGCTGGTCGCGCCAGCCGGGCGGCGCGGCCGGACGCGCGGCGGGCGCGGGCGCCTCGCCCGCGCACCGCTGCCAGCGCGCCACCGCCCACAGCGAGCCCATGGCCAGCAGCGCGAACAGCACGAAGCCGGCCGACCAGGCCAGCGCCTGGGTGCGCAGCGCGAACACCGGCTCGATCGCGAACGGATAGGCCACCAGCGCCGCGAGCGCGGCCAGGTTCGACAGCGCGAACAGCCGGTACACGCGCGCGCGCCGCTGCGCGTCGTGCGCATGCAGCCGCGCCACCCAGCTCTGCACCAGCGGGCCGGTGGTGCACACCGCGAGGTAAGGCAGCCCCACCGTCGCGGCCAGCACGGCGAGCACGCCGAGCGAGGGATCGCCCTGCCCGTCGGGGCGCCATGCCGCGCCCGGGATCACCGGCAGCGTGGCGCAGGCCGCGAGCAGCAGCAGCGCATGCACCGCCGCCTGCGTGCGCAGCGGCCGCCGCGCGAGCCGCTCGGCATAGAAGTAGCCGGCCAGCAGCAGCAGCTGGAAGAACACCAGGCACAGCGTCCAGACCGCGGCCGAGCCGCCGAACCACGGCAGGATCTGGCGCCCCACCATCGGCTGCACCAGGAACAGCAGGAAGGCCGACACGAAGATGGTGGCGGCGCACAGGCCGGCCGCGCGCGCGGACGAGACCGGCACGCTCATCCGCCGCCGCCCGTGCTGCCGTCCGGGCTCGGCACGTTGTCGAGCTGGCCCTTGACCGAGGCGTCCCAGATCGCCGGGCAGAAGGCGTTGCCGTCGCCGACCTTGTCGGCCAGCGCGTCGAGGCCGCGCGCGGCCAGCTGAGTGGCCCACTCGGTGCTGTTGTTGCGGATGAAGGCGCTGACGTTGGTGATCGCGTCGCCGGGCGCCTCCAGCACGTTGGTGCCGGTGTTCTGGCTCCAGGCCGGGTCCCACTGGATGCCGATCGTGCGGTCGGCCTGCGGGCCGAAGGCATAGAACGGATGCCAGTAGATCGGCGACTCCATGCCCACCACGCCCTCGGCCGTGAGCGGGATCTTGCCGTTGGCGATGTAGTAGGCCTCGAGCTGGGTGAAGCGGAAGTCGCCCGCGGGCGCGGTCGCGCCGTCGGGCGACAGCAGCTTGAACCAGGCCTCGGCCACGAACTGGTAGCCCTGCAGCGCCTTGAGGATGATGCGGTTGGCCACCGGGATGCCGAGCCGGTAGCCGTAGTGCACCTTCAGGTGCAGCACGCTGGTCTCGCCCAGCGTCTTGTTCGAGGCGGTGCCGCGCAGCTCGGCGTCGGGCGGCGTCGGATCGTTGATGCCGGCCGCCGTGCCCATGGCCTTGGCCTTGTAGTCGTAGGGCAGCGGCTTGCGGTATCGCATGGTGTCGTTCGGTATCTGAACGATCCAGCGGTGCTCGCCGAAGTTCTCGATGAAGGCCCAGTCGACGAAGGTGGTCTGCGTCGGGTTCAGGTACTCGATGCAGGCCGACTCGATCAGGTCCTTGTTGGTCGCCACCCAGCCCGAGAGCATGCCGCCCACGCTCGACTCGCGCACCTGCAGCGGCATCATCCCCTTCACCAGGCCCTGCCACACGCTGCCGCGCGTGAGCGCGTTGGTCAGCGTGGTGAGCGCGGCGCTGTTGACGGTGCCCACGCCCGGCATGGTCGAGTTGCCGATGCGGAAGATGAAGGGCAGCGGCATGCCGTTGTTCAGCGAACCGGCGCGCGCGGCCTCGTGCGCCGCGTACTCGAGCGTGAGCTTGGCGCGGTAGATCAGGCCGAACTGGACCACGCTGGTCACGAACAGGATCAGCACCGGCAGCGCGATCAGGGTCTCGACCATCGAGACGCCGCGCGCGGGGCGGCGGCGCGTTGCATACGGCGAACGGGTTCGGTATCGCATGGCTTCCATCTCCTTGTCGTGGTTCCTACCAGCCTTCGAGCAGCAGCCCGGGCCGCAGCGACAGCCGCGCGGCCTGCCCCTCGGCCAGCTCGAGCACGCTGGCCGCGCCCAGGCACAGCGCCATGCGCATCGGCCGCAGCCCCTCGACGATGCGCGCGATGCGGCCCTCGCGGTCGAGGAACACCACGTCGATCGCATAGCGCATGCCCACGGTGTGCACCGAGCTGCAGCGCGTGATCAGCAGGCCCTCGCCGCCCTCGATGCGCGCACGCCCGAGCAGCCCGCGCGTGCGGTCCCAGCCGCGCTCGGCCACGCGCACCGGGCCGAAGGGCGCGCGGGCGGCGGTGGTACGGAGCGAGACGATGCGCATGCCCGGCCTTCAGCGCTGGGTCTCGAGGAACTGCATCACCAGCGGGAAGAAGATGATGATGAAGGTCACCGGGAAGATGAAGATCACCAGCGGCCCGATCATCTTCACCGGCGCCTCCATCGCGAGCTTCTCGGCCTGCTGGAAGCGCTCGGTGCGGCGCTGCTCGGAGATCGCGGTCAGCGTGTCGGCCAGGCTCGCGCCCAGCGACTCGGCCTGCGTGAGGTTCGACACCAGGCTCTTGATGTGCTTGTTGTCGAGCCGCTCGGCCATGGCGTTGAGCGCGTCCATGCGGCTCGCGCCGGTGCGCATCTCGCGCATCATGCGGTCGAACTCCTGCCCGAGCGCGCCGCCCGGTCCCTTCTGCACCGCCTGCGCGATCGCGCCGGTCAGGCTCAGGCCGGCCTGGCAGCACAGCGTGATCATGTCGAGGTAGCCCGGCAGCGTGCGCAGGATCTCCTTCTCGCGGCGCTTGCGCCGGTCGCGCATCCACAGCACCGGGTAGTACCAGCCCGCGAGGCACGAGGCCAGCGTGACCCAGACCTTGGTGCCGGCCATCGCGTCGAGCAGGCCCGCGCACCACAGGCCCAGCGCGCCCACCACCAGCAGCGCCACCACCTGCACCGCGATGAACTCCTCGGCCTTGAGCACGAACTCCAGCCCCGCGAGCTGCAGCTGGCGCCGGCGCCGCACCAGCATCGCGGTGGGCGCCATCTCGGAGATGTGGAACTGCAGGATGTTGACCGCGGGCCACACGATGCGCAGCAGCCGCGGCAGCGGGTCCATGTGCGTGCGCTCGGAGGGCCGCGCCTTGCGGATCAGCGAGATCACGTACAGCAGCAGGATCACGCCCGTGGTGGCGCACAGGAAGACGATGGCAAGCAGGATCAGCGAACGCATGGGGCGGCCTCGCGGTGCTCAGATGTCGATCGCTACGATCTTGCGGATCATCAGGTAGCCCAGCAGCAGCATCACCAGCGCCACGGTCATCACCACCCAGCCGATGGTGGTGGTGAACAGCAGCTCCATGGTGGGCTGCATCATGTAGAGCACGCCGCCGAGGAACACCGGGAACAGCGTCATCACCAGCCCCTGGATGCGGCCCTGCGCGGTCAGCGCCTGGATGCGGCCCTCGAGGATCGCCTTGCGCCGCAGCGTCTCGGCCAGCGCCTGCAGCGGTTCCGAGAGGTTGCCGCCGACCTCCTTGGACACGCGCAGCGCCACCACCACCAGCACGAAGTCGGGGATGCCCAGGCGCTGCGCCATCTTCTGGATCGCGTCGTCGAAGCTCACGCCCAGGCGCTGCTCCTTGAGCACCAGCCCGAACTCCTGGCCCAGCGGCCCCTGCTGGTCGCGCACCAGCACCTGCAGCGCCACCGACAGCGCGCTGCCCGCGCGCAGCGCGCTCGCGATGAACAGCAGCGCGTCGGGCAGCTCGGCCTCGATCTGCTTGCGCCGCTTCTTGCGCTGCCAGGCGAACCAGCGCGCCGGCAGCAGGTACAGCACCACCGCCGCCACCGCGCCGCCCATGAGCTTGCCGGTGACGGCCCAGCCCAGCAGGCCGCACAGCGCCACCAGCAGCACGTGGCCCGAGGCGAAGGCCACCGCGTGCTGGGCCTGGAACTCCGAGAGGTTGAGCGTGCGCCGCCCGCTCGACTGCAGCCGCTGCATGAGGCGCGAGGCGAGCTCGGGCGAGCCGCGCAGGAACAGGTAGCCGCACAGCGTGAAGAAGCCCATGCCGCAGAGCACGGAGGCGAACAGCACCAGGGTCTTCATCGCGTCGTCTCCCCGAAGAGGAAGTCCAGGTCGAGCTTCACGCCGTGCTCCTGCAGCCGCGTGAAGAACTCGGGCACGGTGCCCGCGGCCTCGAAGTGGCCCACGGTGCGGTAGTTCTCGTCCACGCCGGTCTTGCGGAAGGCGTAGACGTCCTGGAACTGGATCACGCCCTCGGCGAAGCCCGCCACCTCGGTGATCTGCGTGACCTTGCGGCTGCCGCAGGGAAAGCGCGTGAGCTGCACGATCAGGTCCACCGCCGAGGCGATCTGCTCGCGGATCGCGGCCACCGGGATGCTCATGCCGGCCATGGTCACCAGCACCTCCAGCCGCGAGACGGCGTCGCGCGGCGAGTTGCTGTGCAGCGTGGTCAGCGAGCCGTCGTGGCCGGTGTTCATGGCCTGCAGCATGTCGAGCGCCTCGCCGCCGCGGCACTCGCCGACCACGATGCGGTCGGGCCGCATGCGCAGCGCGTTGCGCACCAGGTCGCGGATCGAGATCTGGCCCTTGCCCTCGATGTTGGCCGGGCGCGACTCGAGCGACACCAGGTTCGGCTGCCCCAGCGAGAGCTCGGCGGCGTCCTCGATGGTGACGATGCGCTCGTTGCCCGGGATGAAGTTCGACATCATGTTCAGCAGCGTGGTCTTGCCGGTGCCGGTGCCGCCCGAGACGATGATGTTGAGCTTCTCCTCCACCGCGATGCGCAGGAACTCCACCATCGGCGCGGTCAGCGAGCCGATGCGCTGCATGCCCTCGTGGCCCATGCGGTTCTTCGGGAACTTCCGGATCGTGACGCTGGGCCCGCGCAGCGCCAGCGGCGGAATGATCGCGTTCACGCGCGAGCCGTCCTTGAGCCGCGCGTCGACCATCGGCGAGCTCTCGTCGATGCGCCGCCCGAGCGGCGTGACGATGCGCTCGATGGCGCCGAGCACCGCGATGTTGCTGGTGAAGGCCACGCTGGTGCGCTCGAGGCGGCCGGCGCGCTCGATCCAGATCTCGTCGAAGCGGTTGACCATCACCTCGGTCACGCTCTCGTCCTTGAGCAGCACCTCCAGCGGCCCGAGGCCGATGGCCTCGTCGAGCAGCTGCTGGCTCAGGAGCGCGCGGTCGAGCTCGGCGGGCAGGTCGCGCGTGTCGCGGATGATCTCGGCGATCAGCGCGCGGATGTTGGAGCGCAGCTCCTCGTCCTTCATGTTCGCGGTGTCGACGCGCCGGTTGTCCAGCTGTTGCAGCAGCGTGCGGTGCAGGGTGCGGCGCCACTGCAGCAGCGGGTCCTCCTGCACCGCGGGCACGGCGTCGCGCGAGCGCGTCTCCTCGGCCTCGTGGCCGTCGGCGCGCGGCGCTCGGATCGCGCTGTCGAGCGACACCACCAGCGTGTGGCCGCCGATGATGATCTCCTCGCCGCCCTTGAACGGGCCGTAGCGCGTGACGCGGTTGCCGTCGACCCAGGTGCCGAACAGGCTGCCCTGGTCCTGCACGAACACCTCGTCCTCGTGCAGCACGAACTGCGCATGCTGCTTCGCGACGTTCCAGCCGCTGAGCACGATGCGGCTCGCGGCGTCCTTGCCGACCTGCAGCTCGGGCGCGTCGAACGGGAACTCGCGCACCGGCTGCTGCGGGGAATTGACGAAGACCTTGTGCATGGTGCGCGGCCCGCTCAAGGGGCGATCGGGTTGGCGGGCGAGCCCAGCGGGTTGTCGGGCGCCTCGCTCTCGCGCGGCGGCGCGGGCGGCACCAGGCCGTCGATGCTGGCGGCCGGCGGCGGCGGGCGGCGGCGCTCGGGGTCGGAGCGGTCCTCGGTCAGGGTCTCGAAGTTGCGCGAGACGTCGCCCTCGATCTGGCGCGCGCGCTCGATGCGCGGCTGGCTGTACGAGGGATCGACCACGCGCGGCGTGATGAACACCACCACCTCCTGCTCCTTGTCGTTGTCGGTGTCGGCGCGGAAGGCGCGGCCGATCACCGGCGCCTTGCGCAGGCCCGGCACGCCGTCGCTGGAGCGCGTGGACTCGCGGCTCAGGAGGCCCGACAGCACGATGGTCTCGCCGGCCTTGACGTTGAACTCGGTGTCGGTGCGGCGAATGAGCAGGCCCGGGATGCCCTGCACCGCCACGCTGCGGTCGATGCTGCTGACCTCGGTCAGGATGCTGCCCGAGATGTTGCCCTCGCCGTCGGCGATCGGCTTGATGTTGAGCCGCACGCCGTAGGGCTTGAACTCCACCGAGCCCGCGCCCTGCGTGCTCAGCGCGGGCAGCGGGATCTCGCCGCCGGCCAGGAACTTGGCCTCGCCGCCGCTGCGCGTGCTGAGGTTGGGCGAGGCCAGCAGGTAGGCGTTGCCGCGCTGCACCAGCAGGTTGATCTGCGAGGTCAGGCTGGTGGCGAGGCCGAAGTAGGCCTGCGGCGAGCGGTGGCGCTGCGCGAGGAAGGCCGCGCCCTCGGGCGTGCTGGTGTTGAAGCCGGAGTTGTCGGGCAGGATGCGGTAGCGGCCGTTGCCCGCGATGTCCGAGAACAGGCCGAAGTTGAAGCCGTCGCCCGAGCTCTGCCAGCGCACGCCGAGGTCGTCGAGCGCGGTCTTGGTGAACTCCACGATGCGCACCTGGATGTCGACCATGCGGTCCACGCGGATGCGGTCGGCCGTGGCCAGCGACACCGCGGCCGGCGCGTAGAGCTGGGCGACGGTGTTGAGCCGCTCGACCGCGGCCGGGTCGAGGTTGCTGCCGTCGAGGATCACGCGCTCGCCGACGCGGCGGATGTTCACGCCGGTGATGCCGTGCGTGATCTCGCGCAGCTCCTCGGCGATGCGCTCGAGGTCGACCACGTTGACGCGCACCTTGAGCTTGCGCACGCGCCCGCCCTTCTCCCACACGTGCAGCGTGCTGTCGCCCGCGTCCTGCGCGGTGATCAGCAGGTTGGCGCCGTCGAGCACGCGCGCCTCCATCACCTTGCCGCTGCCGATCGCCACGCGCGCCACGCCGGGCATCTTCACCAGCACCATCTGGCCGACGTAGAGCGTGAGCGTCTGCGGCAGGTCCTGCAGCACGGTGGCGCGCTGCGCGATGCGCTGCAGCTCCTCGGGCGTGATCACCGGCGCGACGGCCGGCGGCGGCGCCGGCGGCCGGATGCCGGGCGAGCGCTCGGCGGCGGGCGCGGCGGATGGCGCGGCGAACGGTGCCGCGGAAGGCAGCGACGGCGGCGGCGCGGGGATCGGCACCGCGAGCGCCGCGGGCGCGCCGCCCATGGCGCGCGCGGGCCCCACGTAGGAGCCGCCGCCCGTGATGGTGCCCTCGGCGCCCCGGGCCGCGCCATGAAGGACAAGACACAGCGCGCTCGCTGCCAGGGTGCATCGCTTGAGATTCATTCGGACTTCTTTTCGGAACAACATTCGGAAGCCGCGCCCTCCGCGCGGCCGGCATGGCGGGGAGGCGCTCGCGTCAGCGCACGGGCAGCTCGCCCTGCGGCAGCATCTGGCTCGGGGTGGGCGCCGCACCGCGGTTGCCGGCACCGCCGACGATGTATTCCACGCCCGGGCGCGGCGCCGGACCGCGCGCGGCCACCACCGGGCCGCCGCGCTGCGGCCGGAAGCCGGCCACCGCCGCGTCGAGGTCGACCGCGTCCACGCCCGTGTGCATGGTCGCGCGGTCCTCGGGGTTGCGCAGCGCGGCGACGATCTTGCCGAGCCGCTGCGCGAGGATCAGCTTCTGCGCGTCCTGCGGCTGGATCGCGACCGTGACGGTCGAGTAGCGCTGCTGCGCATAGGGATCGGCATCGGCCGCCACGTCGGGCCGGCGGCGCAGCGCCGCGAACTGCTCGGAGGTGATCTGGCCGGTGGCGCGCACCTCCACGTCCTGCAGCAGCGGCACCACCACCGAGGGCTCGCCGCCGGCCGCGGCCGCGCCCTTGTCGACCACGTACATGAAGTCGATGCGGTCGCCCGCGCGCAGCATGCCCGAGATGGAGCTGATCTCGTCCACGGGAATCGTGACGGCGCGCACGCCCTGCTCGATCTCCTGCGCGAACACCTTGCGCGGCTGCGCGAAGAAGGAGGCCAAGAGCGGCTTGCCCGGCGCCACCGGCACGGTCAGCGTGCGGCCCACGAACTGCTGGAAGGTCTCGGGCGTGAGCGCGTCGTTGTGCACGTACTCGTTGGGCACCGAGCGCTTGGCCACCATGTTGGGCATCACGTTGACGCCGTCGGCCAGCGCCTGGCGCGCCACCACCACGTCGCGCCGCTGGCTGTCGGCATCCTTCTCGAGGCTGGCCGCGATCTCGCGCTCGCTGGCGCGCAGGTAGTACCAGCCCAGGCCGGCGGCGAGCACGCCGAGGGCCACCGCGCCGATCAGCGGCGAGAGCCGCCGCACGCTGTGCTTGAACTTGGTGAATCGGGCGGAGGCGGGTTTCATGCGGGAGAAGGAGAGAGGGGGAAGAAGGGGCTAGAGCGGGAACGACAGCGTGTACGAGTAGGTGGCCCAGGCATCGCGGAAGGCCTTGATCAGCAGGCCCACCACCGAGCGGTCGGCGCCCGGGAAGGTGGCGAACAGCATCGTGGCGAGGATGCCGGCGACGATGGCGTACTCGAGGATGGTCTGGCCGCGCTGGCGGTGCGGGGGAACGTGGCGCGGGCGCTTCATTCGGGCGAGGTCTGGCTGGCGGTGACGACATAGGCCTGATCGCGCTTGATGATGGTCACGGCCATTTCCTCGTTGGTGCGGCGGAACACCAGGGCGCTGCGCTGGCCGCCCTCGATGGTGCGGTCCTGCACCAGCGTCCAGCCCAGGCGCAGCAGCTGCTCGCGCAGGTAGAGCGCATTGGTCTCCACGCTCACGCCGTTGGTCACGACGATGGTGCGGTTGCGCTGGCCCTGGTCCCACGACAGCGTGTCCGACACCACCTGCGAGCCGGCGGGCCGCGGGAAGCCGCGGCCGATGCGCGCGCTGCGCTCCTGCACGTCGCCCACGGGCTCGTAGACCGCGGCCGACACCAGCCGGCCGATGGTGCCCTCGGGCGTGTCGCGCAGCTGCACCGTGACCTGGTAGTCGCCGAAGCGCGCGCCGAGGATGCGCACCGCGCCCAGCGTGGTGACGCCGTAGCCGGGGCGCTCGGCCAGCCACTTCTCGTAGTAGCGCGAGACCTCCTTCATCGGGGCCCTCGACTCCAGCCCGCGGATCTGCATCGGCACGGTGTTCTGCTCGATGTACTCGGCGACCCAGAAGGCGCGCGCATCCCCGGGCACCGGCACCTGCGGCCAGTCGCGCTGCGGCGCGGCCGCGCCGGCCCAGCCCGCGAGTGCGAACAAGGCGCAGGCGCCCAGGCGTGACAGCAGTGCATGCGTTCGCTTCATGGCCTCAGGGCAGCGTGTTGACCACCGGCGTCGGCGGGAACGCGCGGTAGTAGCGGAACTTGTCGCGCGGGCTGCCGCCGTCGGCATCGGCGCCGCCGCCGGCCTCGCCCGCGGGCGGCGTCTCGCCCGGGAAGCGCTCGAAGCGGTCCAGCGGCGTCTTCTCGAGCGCGTCGCCGGGCGTGAGGCCGAAGGTGAGGTTGGAGTTGGCGAAGGCCGGGTAGACCTGGCTGATGCTGTAGGCGGTCTGGTGCAGGCCGCCGCGCAGCTGCTGGTAGAACACGCTGTCGGTCAGCTTCAGCGGCACCAGGCCCTGGATCTTCTTCTCCTCGCGGTTGGTGCCGCCGGCATTCCAGGCCTCGGTCAGCATCGTGACCTGCTCGCCGAGCTCGATCTGCGGCACCAGCGCGAAGGCGGGATTGGTCTGCGTGACCTTGACCTCGTTGCGCAGGTAGCCGCTGCTGATGAAGGTGAACTTGCCGAGCGAGCCGGTGACGAGGTTGTTGCCCAGCGCGTTCTGCGCCACGCGCACGTTGTCCCACAGCACGTCGGAGGCATTCATCAGCGAGGGCAGCGACTGCGCGGTGCTCGAGGCGGTGACGACCGTGGTGCGCGGATCGATCGCGGGCACCGTGGCCTCGAACTCGGCGATCTCGGTGGCATGGATGCTCGCGCCCGCTTCGCGGCGGTCGCGGAAGATGTGGCGCCGCAGGTCGCGCGTGACCTCGGCATCGGTCTTCTTGATCGCGCCCGAGGCGCCCTTGGCTTCCTCGGCGCTCACGCCGTGCTCGTCGGGCAGCCACACGGTGCGCTGCCAGGCCACCAGCCGCGCGGCCGACACCGTCTGCAGCCGCTTGAGCCCGTACTCGCCGATGGCCGGCACGGCCGCGAGCGCGAGCGCGGCGAAGCTCGCGATCAGGAGCGTCTCGGTCATCGACTGGCCGCGCTGCGTCGCGGCGCGCGGATGCATGCGACGTGCGGTCATTGCCCGTTGTCCTCCTGCGCGCCCGCGCTCACGATCGCGCCGCCGGTAGCGACCGCGCGCGCCCACAGCGAGGGCTCGATGTTGTGCACGTGCCAGTAGGGGCTGAACAGGCTGCGGTGCTCGATGTAGCCGCCCGCGAAGCCGACGTTGTGGCCGCCGACGGTCGGCGGATCGGTGGCCGAGAAGTCGCGCCGCGCCCAGCGGTCCTGCGGCCGGCGGAAGTAGACCTGCGCGGTCGACACCGCCTTCACCTGGTTGCCCGCGAAGTTGTCGCGCAGGCCGGTGCGGCCCTCCTCGCTCGCGTCGCCGAAGCCGGCGACCTGGCCGGTGCGCACGCGCTCGGCGCCCTTCTGCACCACCAGCGTGAAGGCCGGTCCCTTGTCGGTGTTCTTGCCCCACTTGAGCGGATTGGCACCGCGGATCGCCTGCTCGGCGATCCAGTTGTCGGCCTCGTTGGCGCGCATCGGCGGATGCTCGCGCACGTCGACGTAGCGCGGCAGGCTCCAGCCCTGCGTGAGGTTGGTGCCGATCGAGGTGCGCGGGCCGTAGTGCAGCTTGGCGTTGAACACCAGCACCGGGAAGGCGCCGGGCAGGATGGCGCCGTCGCGGTCGCCGGCCGCGCGCTGGAACGAGCCGCGCTCCATGTAGGCGTGGTCGCCGATCTCGCGGTTCAGGCCGCCGTAGGTGCGGGCCTCGCGCGCATAGCTGCGCAGGGTGAGGCGCTGGCCTTCCCAGCTGCTCATGTAGTTGGGACCGCCGGCCGCGGCGGCGCCGGCACCGAGGCCGAAGCGGCCGCGCGCGATGTCGCTCGCGCCGCCGATGATGTCGGTGTAGAGCAGGCCGATCGGCAGCTTGATCTCGATCGAATCGGCCGACTGCCAGCGGATGCGGCCCTGCTCCTCGCCGATCAGGTTCTGGGCCGCCACCAGTTCGGTGCCGCCCTTCCATTCGACCAGCCCGGCGAGCGCGTCGCCCGCGATCTCGGCGAAGCCCGGCGGCGAGACCGGGAACTGGTTGGCGATGCCGTGCATCGCGCCGGCCAGGCCCGAACCGATCCAGCTCGCCCAGTCGGGCAGGAAGCGGCGGTTCTTGGTCCAGTCGTCGCGCGTGGCCTGCGCCGCGTGCGCGAAGCGCAGCACCTCGTTGAACTCGTCCTCGTCGAAGGGGCCGCGCGTGGACTGGTGATAGGTGTCGAGGTAGGTGCCGAGGTCGACCACGTACTTGGTCGCGAGGATCGCGGTCTCGCCGGGCGGCACGGTGGCGTCGGGATCGTTGCTGCGCATCACGTCGACGATGAGCTGCGGCAGTTGCGCCACCGTGCTCGCGAGCATCGCGGCCTGGCTCGCGGAGATGCCCTGGTTGAGCACGCGCAGCACGTCCACGCCAACCTGCAGCGGCCGCGAGGCCGGCTCGACGAAGCCCGCGATGCGGTCGGCGGTGCGCTGCAGCCGCTGCGCCTGGCCGACGTTGACCAGCCACTGCAGCGCGAAGATCGGTCCCACGATCGGCAGCCGGCTGCGCTCGAGGTTGCGCAGGCCCTGGAAGCCCTTGGCGATGACCAGGCCCTCCTGGATGTTGGCCGCGCTCGTGATGAAGGCGGCCATCGAGGTCTGCACGCTCGCCAGCGTGGCGATGCTGGCCTCGTTGGCGGCCATCGCGCGGTTGGTGTAGGAGAGGTAGTTGAGCGTGCGCGCGGTGAGCACGCTGGCGCTGTAGGTGGTGGCGTCGGCCGTGGCCTGCAGTTTCATCTTCTCGCGCGTGGCGGCGGCCGTGTTGTAGACCACCAGCACGGCGAGGAAGATGAAGGGCAGCATCGCGACGATCCAGACGATCGCCTGGCCCGACTGCCGCCGGGCGCTGCGCGATGGAGGGATGCTCACCTCGCTGGCTCGCCGTTGCGATGGATGCCGCGCGCCGCTCTTACTTCGCGCCGTCGGCGCCGCCCTTGGTGTAGGTGCTCATGTTCATGTTGATGTCGGCGTTGGTGGAGGCCTTGCCGGCCGCGGCCTGCGCCTTGGTCACTTCGGCCGTGCCGGTCTTGCCGCCCACTTCCTGCGCCATGCCCGCGACCTGGTTGCGCATGGTCTGGCCGAAGAAGCTGAACACCGCGATCGCCGCGATCGCGATCAGGCCCAGGATGACGAGGTACTCGGTCATGCCCTGGCCGCGGATCTTGATCTGCGAAAGGAGGCGGGCACCGATGCGTGTCAGGCGTTGGCTATGCATTGCGTAGGTTCCTCTGCGAGTTGGCTGCTGTTGAAAAGACAGCCGGATCGTAGGAAGCCGCGCGGCGCCGCCTCGATAGACTTTTTGTGAATGTCGATACGAATTCGTTGTCGATCGCCATTGCATCGCGCGAGAGAATTCTTTGGTAAACACTCTCGCGCCGCGAGGCACTTTCACCTCAGTCCGCGATGCTCGCGCCCTCGAGCCGCAACTGGCTCTGCCGCCGGAACTCGGTCGGCGTCACGCCCTTGATCTCGAGGAAATGGCGATTGAAGTTCGAGACGTTGTTGAAGCCGACCTCGTAGCAGATCGACGTGACATAGCGATCGCTGTGCATCAGCAGCAGGCAGGCCTTGTTCACGCGCACCTGGTTCACGTAGCCGAGGAAGCTGTGGCCGGTGGCACGCCGGAACATGCGGCTGAAGCGGCCCGAGTTCATGCCGAGCTCGGCCGCGATCTCGGCCGCGTTGGCCTCGGCCTCGGGGTTCTTCTCGATGCGCGTGACGATCGCGTTGATGGCATCGATCTGGTTGTCGCCCTCGCCCTGCATGCCCGAGAGCAGCCGGTAGTCGCCGCACTGCGCGAGGTCGGAGAGGAAGTCGCAGAACAGGCTGAAGCGCTTGAGGCCGCGCGCGGCCTTCACGCGCCGCCAGTGCGTCTGCGCCTGCTCGGCCATGCCGAAGAACTCGATGCCGTGGCGCGCGCGCTCGAGCACGCGCACCGCCTCGAGCAGCTCGGGGATCTTCTGCGCGGCCTCGACGATCGGGTCGTGCAGGAACTGGATCACGAGGTCGCGCACGGCCACGCCCTCGGACGGCACCTCGCGCGAGATCCAGTTGTGCGGCAGCTTCGGTCCGCACAGCACGAGGTGGCCGGGCTCGAAGTCGCCGATCCAGTCGCCGACGAAGGCGGTGCCCGAGGTCGCCACGATCAGGTGCAGCTCGTACTCCTCGTGGCAGTGCCAGCGCGCGAGCGGCGTCGGGTAGCCGTGCTTGAGGCAGCGCACCAGGCCACGCTCCTGCGGGGATTCATAGCCCAGGGCGGGCGAACGGGACATCTCGACTTCGAATTCGGGCAGCAGCTGGCGCGGTGGTCTTTGGCTTGGATTCGGCATGACTTTCTTGGTGTTGGACATGGCGCCGGCCGAACGTGGCGGCGCGGATCGGCCGACGACGAATCGCCGGCTTCCGAAGTCGAGCGGACCTTCTTTGCGTGTCAGCCGCGAGGCTGCCGATTCCCTGGGTGGGGCCGCTTGCGCGGGGCGGAAGATAGTGAGGGCCACAAGCAAATGCCAGACCCTATGCGGATGACGGCGGTGTTTATGCGCTCATGGCAAACGCCACAGTGGTGCATCTGCGTGCCCTGCCATGGCTGTCTAGACAGCTTGCGCATGCAACCTTTTTTCCTCGTCTTTTCCCATCGGCCCTCTGAATCCCCCGCCGTACTCCCCCGCCGTACGCGAGCCTCCATTGAGCCGTGCGATGGCACCTGTATGCCCATCGCGGCGCCGCGAAGCCGTGTCGGCCGGCGTCGCCCGCGCATGCAGGCCGAAGGCCTACCCGGCGGCCCAGTCCGAACGCACGACCACGCCGCGCGCGGCCAGCCGCTTGCGCATGACGAGCACCGCGCGGTCCTTGCTCAGCAGCTGCGCGCCGCGCGCGACCGCGAGGTCGATGAAGACCTGGTCGTCGGGGTCCTTGCACACGCAGCTCGCGCGCGGCGGCACGCCGTCCACCATCACGCAGCGCGCGTCGAACTCGGCCAGCACCGCCTCGGCCGCGCGCTCGCGCTGCGCGAGGCGGCGCACGATCAGCGGATAGCCGAGCACGCGCGCGAGCTCCACGCGCATCGCCGCGGTCGCGAGCCAGCGCAGCCGGCCCTCGGCGAGCGCGGCCGCGAGCGGCGCGCTCTCGGGGTTGTCGAACACCAGCAGGTCGAGCGCGATGTTGGTGTCGATGACGACATCGGCGGGAGCGGCAGCGGCATCGGCGGCGTGCGCGCCGGGGGAAGGCAGGGACATGTCAAATCACACGATGGCGCCCGCGGCGGGACGGGGGCAGGGACAATCGCGCATCCGCCATCGCCCTGTTGCATCTTCTTTCGATGAAGCGATTCTCGCTGCTGTGCCTCCTGCTCCTCGCCGCCGCCGGCGCCCGTGCCGAATGGTTCACCCTGCGCGGCTCGGCCGGCGTGCCTGGCGAGAGCTACGTGCAGGTCGACCCCACCAGCGTGGAGGCCGAGGGCTCGCAGCGCACGATGGCGGTGCGCCTGAGCCTGGCCGCGCCGCGCACCACGCGCGACGGCATCGTGTTCCGCTCGTTCACGAGCCGCGTGCAGGTCGACTGCGAGGCGCGCGCCGCGCGCTATGTGAGCGCCACCTACTACGGCCGGCCCGATTTCGTGGGCGAACCCATCGCGGTGCGCGTGTTCGAGCCGCAGGACCGGCGGCCGATGGCCTTCGCGGGCGCGCCGCCCGATCTCGCGGTGCGCACCGTGAACGCGGCCTGCAGCGTGCGCCCGCCGCGCACCGGTGGCGACGGCGCGGCGCCAGCGCCGGCCGACGCCGCCTCGCTACCCGCGCGCTGAGCCCGCCACCATGTCGAAGCGGAACAGCCGGCACTCGATCGGGCCGTTCCACATCGGCACGCGGCGCGATTCCTTCAGGCGCATGCGCTTGGGCAGCTTGAGGTCGGGCGTGAGCACCCAGGCGGTCCAGCCCGGGTAGTTCTTCTTCCAGTGGCTCGCGAGCTGCGGGAAGAATTCGCCGCCGTCGCCTTCCCCCTCGCCCGCGGCCGGCGCCGCCACCTGCGCGGTCTCGCGCGCGCCGCTGCGCGCCACGCCGCCGATGCCGATGCGCTCGCCGTAGGGCGGGTTCAGCACGATCAGGCCGGCCGCGGCGGGCGGCATGCGCTGCAGCGCGTCGCCGCCGCGGAACTCGACCGCGTGGTCGACGCCCGCGCGCTCGGCATTGCGCTGCGCGAAGTCGACCATGCGGTGCGAGACGTCGGAGCCGAAGATGCGCGGCGCGGCGCCTGCTTCGGCCGCCGGCGGTTCGGAGGCGGCGCGCACCGCGGCCCACACGTGGGGCTGGAACGGCAGCAGCTTCTCGAAGCCGAAGCGGCGCAGCCAGCCGGCCGGGATGCCGAGCGCGATCTGGGCCGCCTCGATGGCGATGGTGCCGCTGCCGCAGCAGGGGTCGTACAGCGGCTTGTCGTCGACCTCGCCGGTCTCGGGGTTCCACCAGCCGCTGGCCGCCAGCATGGCGGCGGCCAGGGTTTCCTTCAGCGGCGCGTCGCCCTTGTCCTGGCGCCAGCCGCGCTTGAACAGCGGCTCGCCCGAGGTGTCGATGTAGAGGGTGCAGGTGTCGGTGGTCAGGTGCGCGAACACGCGGCAGTCGGGCCACTGGGTCTCGATGCTGGGACGCACGCCGCCAGCCTTGGCGCGGAAGCGGTCGGCGATCGCATCCTTGATGCGCAGGGTGGCGAAGTTCAGGCTCTGCAGCGGGCTGTGCTGGGCCGTGGTCTCGATCTTGAAGGTCTGCCTGGGCGTGAACCAGATCTCCCAGGCCACGCCGCTGGCCAGCCCGTAGAGGTCGTTCTCGTTGCGGTACAGGCCCTGGGCCAGCTCGACCAGCACGCGCTGCGCGAGGCGGCAGTGCAGGTTGAGCTGCAGCACCTCGCGCCAGTCGGCGCGCACCCGCACGCCGCCGCGCAGCATCAGCAGGTCGTCGCCGGCACGGCCGGTGAGCGCATGCACCTCCTGCGCGAGAAACTCCTCGACGCCGGCGGCGCAAGGCAGGAAAAGGGAGAGATCATTCACGGAAGTTCGCTTGGTCGACGGGCGGCTACGGGATTGCCATTGTCGCTGTGTCGCCCTGCTTGCCTATAGTGGTCCGGTCCATGAAGCCCCTGCACGACTCCGCGGCGCCCGCCGCCCACCCCGCCAGCGCCGGCGGAAACCCCTCTTCCCCCGGGGCGGCGCGGGACGACGGCTTCGCCATCCAGTGCGAGGTGCTGCGCATCTCGGTGCAGCCGATCGGGCCGATCCTGGCGGTGCAGTACCTGCTGAACTGCGGCATCGCGGCGCTGTTCGCCTGGCAGTTCTCGCTGCCGCTGTCGCTGGCCTGGCTGGGCCTGATCACGCTGGTGACGGTGATGCGCGCCTTCGTGCCGCAGCGCCTGCCCGAGCCCTTCACGCCCGCGAGCCTGCGCCGCGCCCAGCGCGTGCACGTGCTGCGCACCGGCATCTGGGAGCTGGCGCACGGCGCGGCCGGCGTGCTGCTGTTCGACCCCTCGCGCATCGAGCTGCAGCTGCTGCTGGGCGTGATCGTGATGGGCATGACGCTGTCGGCCGCCTTCTCGGTCTCGTTCTACACGCCGGCCACGCAGCTCGCGATCACGCTGCTGCTGGCGCCGATCATCGTGATGGGCATCTGGCTCGGGCCGCCGATGATGATCGCGGTCGCCGTCATCGGCGCCGGCCTCACCGCCATGATGTGGAAGCTGGTGGCCGAGCGCTCGCGCCAGCTCGAGGAGAACATCGGCCTGCGCCTCAACGAGCGCACCCTGCGCGAGCAGGCGCTGGCCGGCCTGCGCGCCTCCGAGCAGGCCCAGGCCGAGCGGCTGCGCTTCTTCTCGGCCGCCAACCACGACCTGCGCCAGCCGGTGATGGCCATCGGCCTGCAGGCCGAGGTGCTGCGCCAGCAGCTGCGCGAGGGCGCCGACACGATGGCGGTGCAGCACACGGTGGGCTCGCTGGCACGCGCCCAGCAGGCGCTGGAAGGGCTCACCAACCAGTTGCTGGAGATCGGCCGCATCGAGGCCGCGGCCGACCCGCTGCGCCCGGCCGCGGTCGCGCTGGCGCCGCTGCTGCACGAACTGGCGCGCCAGGCCGGCGAACGCCGCGTGCTGGTGCGCTGCCCGAGCGACGCGGTGGCCTGGAGCGACGCTGTCTCGCTGCGCCGCGTGCTCGCCAACCTGGTGGACAACGCCGTCAAGTTCACGCCCGCGGGCCGCGTGCTGCTGGCGGTGCGCGCACGCCGGCGCGAGGGTGAGGCCGCCTGGCGCGTCGAGGTGCGCGACAGCGGCATCGGCATCGCGCCCGAGGCGCACGAACGCGTGTTCGGCGACTTCGAGCAGATCGGCAACGTCGAGCGCAACCTGCAGCGCGGCCACGGCCTGGGGCTGGCGATCGTGCGGCGGCTCGCGACCCAGCTCGGCATCGAGGTCGAACTGCGCTCGGCGCCCGGGCGCGGCTCGGTGTTCGCCTTCGAGCTCGCGGCCGCGCCCGCCGACGCGGCGCCGCCGGCGCCGGCCGCCCTCAAGCCGCCGCCCGAGGCCGCACCCGCGCTGCGCCCCGGCCTCGCGGTGCTGGTGGTCGAGGACAACGCCGTGGTCGCCGACAGCCTGCAGTCGCTGCTGCGCCAGTGGGGCGCGCAGCCGCGCGTCTACGGCAGCGCCGCCGAGGCGCTGGCGCTGGCCGACCTGCAGGCGCTCGACCTCGCGCTGTGCGACATCCGGCTGCCGGGCGCGCTCGACGGCATCGCGCTCGCCACCCGGCTGCAGCAGCTCAAGCCCGCGCTGGCCATCTCGCTGGTGTCGGCCGACATCGACGAGGCCACGCAGCGGCTGGCCAACGAGCGTGGCTGGCACGCGCTGCGCAAGCCGGTGCAGCCGGCCGAGCTGCATGCGCTGCTGCGGCGGGCGCAGCGCTGAGCCCCGCGCCACCCGGCGCGGCGTTCCGAGCTATGCTGCGCGCCATCCCCGATGCCGGCCCGCCCGCCGATGCCCAGCGCCCCCTCCGCCCCGCCCCTCGCCGAACCGAAGGCCGCCCGCTACACGCCGGTCGCGATCGGGTTGCACTGGCTGCTGGCGCTGCTGATCCTCGGCGCGCTCGCACTGGGCCTGTACATGAACGGGCTGCCGTTCTCGCCGCAGCGCGTGCGCTTCTACAGCTGGCACAAGTGGACCGGCATCGCGATCCTGCTGCTGTCCGCCGTGCGCCTGCTGTGGCGCCTCGGCCATCCGCCGCCCGGCCTGCCCGACTTCGTGCGGGCCGCCATGCCGCGCTGGCAGCGCGCGGGCCGCACGGCCAGCCACCGCCTGATGTACCTGCTGTTCTTCGCCGTGCCGCTGCTGGGCTGGGCCCAGAGCTCGGCGCTCGGCGTGCCGGTGGTGTGGTTCGGCGTGCTGCCGCTGCCCGATTTCGTGCCCGTGGACCGCGCGCTCGCCGAGCACTGGCTGCAGCCGCTGCACCGGGCCGGCGCCTACCTGCTGGCCGCCGTCTCGGTGCTGCACGTGGCGGCCGTCGTCAAGCACCAGTGGATCGCGCGCGACGGCCTGCTGCGGCGCATGTGGCCCGGGCCGTCGTCGACTTCCAGGAAACCCGACGCATGACTTCCCTTCTTCACCGCTGGCACGGCGCGCTGACGCTCGCCACCCTCCTCCTTCCGGCGGCCCATGCCGAGCCGCCCCCCGCGCGGCTGGTGCCCGAGAAAAGCCAGATCGTGTTCGTGAGCAAGCAGATGGGCGTGCCGGTCGAGGGTTCGTTCAGGAAGTTCGACGCGCGCATCGCCTTCGACCCGAGGAAGCCCGAGGGCGGCAGCGTGGCGCTGCAGATCGACACGGCGAGCGCGGCCTTCGGCATTCCGATGACCGATGCCGAGCTGCCCAAGGCGCCATGGTTCGATGCCGCGCATTTCCCGCAGGCCGGCTTCCAGACCACGGCCATCAGGGCGCTCGGCGACGGCCGCTTCGAGATGGCCGGCAAGCTCACGCTCAAGGGCATCGCCCGGCCGCTGACCGTGCCCGTGACGATCGCGCCAGCCGCCAACGGCCAGTCGGTGGCCAGCGGCAGCTTCGTGCTGCAGCGCATCGACTACAAGGTCGGCGACGGCGAATGGACCGACACCTCGGTGATCGCCAACGAGGTGCAGGTGCGCTTCAAGCTCGTCGTCGACGGCCTCGGCGCGCCCTGACCCTTCACATTTCTCCCGCATGCAGCATTCGCCATGAAGAACAAGACACTGCTTCCCGCCGCCCTGCTGGGCCTCGCGCTCGCCGCGTCCGGCCTTGCCGCCGCGCAGGAATACACCGCCCCGCCCGTCGCGGCCAAGCCCGCGGGCGGCCCGGTCAAGGGCGCCAGCTACGTGGTCGACCCGACCCACACCTTCGTGATGTACGAGATGGGCCACTACGGCACCACCACCAACCGCGGCCGCTTCAGCACCAAGGACGGCAGCGTGCAGATCGATGCCGCCGGCACCAGCGGCAAGGTCGACATCACCATGGACATCAGCTCGATCAACACCGGCGTCGACCTGCTGAACCGGCACGTGCAGAGCAAGGACTTCTTCAACGTCGCCGAATTCCCCACCGGCCGCTTCGTCGCCGAGCGCATCGCCTTCAGCGGCGACAAGGTGGCCGAGGTGCCCGGCACGCTCACGCTGATGGGGCAGACCAAGCCCGTCACCCTCAAGGCCGTGCGCTTCAACTGCTACCTGAGCCCGCTGATCAACCGCCAGGTCTGCGGCGGCGACTTCGAGACCACCGTCGAGCGCAGCGACTGGGGCATCACCTGGGGGCTGAACTTCGGCTTCGAGAACAAGGTGAAGCTGCTGGTGCAGGTCGAGGCGGTCAACGTGCAGCAATGAATTCCGAAAGAGAGCACTTCCGATGATCGACACCACCCTTTCCCTGCTCGGCATCGCCGGCGCCATGACCGTGGGCGCGATGAGCCCGGGCCCGAGCTTCGTGATGGTGGCGCGCACGGCCGTGGCCTCGCGCGCCGACGGCCTCGCGGCCGCGCTCGGCATGGGCGCGGGCGGGCTGGTGTTCGCGATCGCGGCGCTCGCGGGGCTGCAGGCCGCGTTCCTCGCGGTGCCGGCGCTCTACCTCGCGATCAAGGGCTTCGGCGGCGCCTACCTGGTCTACCTCGGCATCCGCATCTGGCGCGGCGCGCGGCAGCCGCTCGCGATGGCGCCGGAGGCGGGCACGCCCGCCGCTTCGGGCGGCCGCGGCAAGCGCACCTTCCTGCTCGGGCTGGCCACGCAGGTCAGCAACCCGAAGACGGCCGTGGTCTACGCGAGCATCTTCGCGGCCTTCCTGCCGCGCGAGGTGCCGCTGGTGCTGGCGCTCGCGGTGCCGGCCGTGATCTTCTGCATCGAGACCGGCTGGTACGCCATCGTCGCGCTCGCGCTGTCGTCGGCGGCGCCGCGCTCGGCCTACCTGCGCTACAAGACCTGGATCGACCGCGCGGCCGGCGGCGTGATGGGACTGCTGGGGCTGCGGCTGGTGTGGTCGGCGGTGCGCGGGACCTGAGGCCGATTCCTAGAGCAGGCTCTCGGGCGTCAGCGGCGCCAGCAGTTCGAGCATGGTGCGATCCCAGAAGCCCGAGTCGGGCTCCTCGCTCAGCACCGTGGTCTTGCCGGCCTCCTCGCTAACCCACTCCAGGCGCGAGTCGCTGCCTTCGGCGAAGCGCAGCCTGTAGGCGCCCTGCTGCTTGAGCACCTCGAGCAGCTTCAGCGCCTGCTGCGCCATCTCGGGGCTGCGGATGAACAGGCCGATCTCGGTGTTGTGGACCTCGGAGCGCGGGTCGAAATTCATCGAGCCGACGAACAGGATGCGCCGGTCGATCACCGCCGACTTGGCATGCAGCCGGCCGACCGAGGTGCCGAACAGGCCCAGCCGCACGCTGCGGCGGGTGCGGTTGGTGCTGAGTTCGTAGAGCTCGGCGCCCAGGCGCAGCATCTCGGGCCGGTAACGGCGGTAGGCGGTGTGCACCAGCGGCTCGTCGGTGGCGGCGAGCGAGTTGGTCACCACGCTGATCTTCACCTGGCGCCGGCGGATCTCGTTCATCACCTCGAGCCCCGCGGCGCCCGGGATCAGGTAGGGCGAGACGATGGTCACCTCGCTGCGCGCGCGGCGCATCTGCTCGACCACGTTGTAGCGCACGCTGTCCACGTCGAGCAGCGGCACGCCGCCGTACGAGGCGGTCTTGCCGATCACGCGGTCGGGCGAATCGGCATAGGCCTCGGCCGTGGTCCAGATCAGGCCGAGCCGGCCGGCATCGAGGTCCTCGGCGATCGGGCCGTAGCCCAGCAGGTCGTTGGGCGCGGGCTTCGGCGGCGGCGGCGTGGTGTCGGGGCCGGTGGCGGCCTCGAAGCGGCGCCGCAGTTCGTCGGCAGGCAGCGCGCTCGCCACCACCGACTCGACGGGCCGCACGTAGGGGCTGTTCCAGTACTGGTCGAACAGGCTGCCCAGGCGCGGGATCAGCGCGCCCGTCACGAAGGTGTCGAGGTCGATGAAGTTCTCGCCCGCGGTGCGCCGGAAGTACTGGTTGCCGATGTTGCGCCCGCCCGCCACGGCCATCGCGCCGTCGGCGATGAACAGCTTGTTGTGCATGCGCCGGTTGACGCGGCTGAAGTCGAACAGCGAGGCGGTGAAGCGCGCGAGCAGGCTGCCGCGGCCGGCCGGAAAGGGGTTGAACAGGCGCAGCTCGACATTGGGCGTGGCCGCGAAGCCGCGCAGCAGCTCGTCCTCGCCCGCGGTGTAGAGGTCGTCCATCAGCACGCGCACCCGCACGCCGCGCTGCGCGGCGTCGCGCAGGGTGCGCAGCAGGTAGCGGCCGGTCTCGTCGTTCTCGATCTGGTAGTACTGGACGTCGAGCGTGCGCTGGGCCCGGCGCGCGAGCTGGATGCGGGTGTCGAAGGCGAAGTCGCCGCCCGGCATGAGGCGAAAGCCGCTGAGGTCGGGGTCGGGCTGCGCGGCCAGCGCGATGCGCCCGAGCGCGGTGTCCTTCGACACGGCGATGGCCTTGGTGGGAGTGCGCGGTGCCTCGTCGGGCAGCGAGGCGCAGCCGGCGGCCAGCAGCGTGGCCGCGAGGGCGAACACCCGGAGCCCACGGCGCGACAGCAGGCGTCGGGCCATCGGCGGCTTTCTACAGGGCCTTGCGCAGGTTGGCGGGCGCGATGCGCAGCGCCTCGCGGTACTTGGCGACGGTGCGGCGCGCGCACTCGATGCCCTGCTCCTTGAGCATCTCGGAGATCTGGCTGTCCGACAGCGGCTTCTTCACGCTCTCCGAACCGACGAACTGCTTGATCAGCGCGCGCACCGCGGTGCTCGAGGCATTGCCGCCGGTCTCGGTGCCCAGCGCCGAGCCGAAGAAGTACTTGAGCTCGACCGTGCCGAAGGGCGTGGCCATGTACTTGGCGGTGGTCACGCGCGAGATGGTGGATTCGTGCAGCCCGAGCTCGTCGGCGATCTCGCGCAGCACCAGCGGGCGCATCGCGAGCTCGCCGTGCACGAAGTAACTCTTCTGCCGCTCGACGATGGCGTTGCTCACGCGCAGGATGGTGTCGAAGCGCTGCTGGATGTTCTTGATGAACCAGCGCGCCTCCTGCAGCCGCTGCGACAGCGCCTGGCTGCCCTCGCCCTTGTGCGACTTGAGCGCGCCGGCATAGATGTCGTGCACGCGCAGCCGCGGCATCACCTCGGGGTTGAGCATGACGCGGAACTTCACGTTGGTGCCGCGGCCGGTCTTGGTGACGATCACGTCGGGAATGACGATGTTGCGCTCGACGTCGACGAAGCGGCGGCCCGGCTTGGGCTCCAGGCGCGCGATGACCTGCAGCGCCGAGCGCACCAGTTCCTCGTTGGTGCGCGTGAGCGTGGCCAGGCGCTTGAAGTCGCGCCGCGCGAGCAGCTCCATCGGCTGCTTGCAGATGGCGAGCGCGGTCTTGCGCACCAGCTCCTCTTCCTCTGTCTCGTCTTCGTCGGCCAGCGCGCGCAGCTGGATCGCGAGGCATTCGCCGAGATCGCGCGCGCCCACGCCCGCGGGCTCCAGGCTCTGCAGCAGGCCGAGCGCGACCTGGAAGTGGTGCACCAGCTCGTCGAACTGGTCGTTGTCGTCGCCCGCGAGGCCCGAGGCCAGCGCCGGCAGCGAATCCTCGAGGTAGCCGTCGTCGTTGAGCGACTCGATCAAAAAGCGCAGCGCGGCGCTGTCGTTCTCGTTGAGCCGCAGGCTCAGCGCCTGGCGGTGCAGGAAGGACTGCAGCGATTCCTGGCTGCGCGCGAGCTCGGTGGCATCGGCGCGCTCGTCGTCGCCGGTGCTGCTGTTGTTGCGCGCAGGCGCGTCGCTGCCCCACTCGCTGTCGTCGGGCGCCATGTCGACGGTGCCGTCGCCTTCCCAGTCGGGCTCGCGCTCGGGCGAGTCGAGGGCCGGCTCGGCCTCGGACGACGAGGCGGTCTCGGTGGACGTGGTCGAGGTCGACGGCGCGGCGCCCGCGTAGTCGCTCTCGGCCTCGCGCTCGGTGTCCTCGCGCGGCGCGGGCGTGTCGGCAGCGTCGAGGCCGAATTCCTCGCGCGCGGCTTCCTCGGCGGTGCGCTCGAGGAAGGGGTTCTCGTCGAGCATCTGCTCGACCTCCTGGCTCAGCTCGAGCGTGGAGAGCTGCAGCAGCCGGATCGACTGCTGCAGCTGAGGCGTCAGCGCGAGATGCTGCGAAACGCGCAGCGACAAGCCTTGTTTCATGCCCTCAGGAAATGGCTGGCGCGAGGGTCATCACATGCGGAAGTGCTCGCCCAGGTAGACCCGGCGCACTTCGGCGTTGTCGACGATCTCCGAGGGCGTGCCCTGTGCCAGCACATGGCCGTCGCTGATGATGAAGGCGTGATCGCAGATGCCCAGCGTCTCGCGCACGTTGTGGTCGGTGATGAGCACGCCGATCCCGCGTTCCTTCAGGAAGCTGATGATGCGCTGGATCTCGATCACCGCGATCGGGTCGATGCCGGCGAAGGGCTCGTCGAGCAGGATGAAGCGCGGCTGGGTGGCCAGCGCGCGCGCGATCTCGACGCGGCGGCGTTCGCCGCCCGACAGCGCGAGCGCGGGCGAATCGCGCAGGTGGTCGACGCGCAGGTCGGCCAGCAGTTCCGACAGGCGCTCTTCCATGCGCTGCTTCGACAGCGCCTGCGGCCGGCCGTTGGCGTCGGGTTCGCGCTGCAGCTCGAGCACCGCGCGCACGTTCTCCTCGACCGTGAGCTTGCGGAAGATCGAGGCTTCCTGCGGCAGGTAGCTCAGGCCCATGCGCGCGCGGCGGTGGATCGGCATGTGGGCGATCGGCTCGCCGTCGATGGAGATCTCGCCCGCGTCGGCGCGCACCAGCCCGACGATCATGTAGAACGAGGTGGTCTTGCCGGCGCCGTTGGGGCCGAGCAGTCCGACGACTTCGCCCTTCTGCACGTCGAGCGAGACGTCCTTGACCACCTTGCGGCTGCCATAGCTCTTCTGCAGGCCGCGCGCGACGAGGCGGCTGCCCGGCACGCCGTTGGCTTCCTGGGTTCCGGCGGCTTCGATCACTTGCGCTCTTCCGCTTCGCCGCTGAGCGTGGTGCTCGGGCGCAGGCCGGCGCCCGGGGCCGGCGTGGCCGCCGGGGCCGCGGGACGGCGCGTGGCCGGGGCCGAGGCGCCCGGTGCCGCGGGCGCGGCCGACTTCGGCGTGAGGATGGCCTTGACGCGGCCGCCGCCGCCCGGTGCCGACACGCCGGCGTTCGGCGGCACGGTCGAGCCGTTGACGGTGTAGGTGTCGTTGCTCTGGTCGTAGACGATCAGCGCGCCGCTGCTCTCGTCGTTGGGCGTGGCGCCGACCAGGCGGCGCATGACGGCGCGGCGGATGAACTTGACGTTGTCGGCGCGGCTGTCGTACTCGATGACCTCGGACTCGCCCTCGATCCACTCGTCGCCGTTGCCGTTGCGCTTCTGCTTGTAATAGGCGAGCTTGCCGGGCGCCGCGGTGACCACGCCGTACTGGTAGCCCTCGGGGTCCTGGCGCACGTCGATGCGCGCACCGCGGATGATGATGGTGCCCTTGGTGACCACCACGTTGCCGGTGAAGACGCTGGTCTGCTTGAGATCGTCGTAGCGCATCGAATCGGATTCGATGTTCATCGGCTTGGTCCGGTCGGCCGTTTCGGCCAGGGCCGTGGCGGCGGAGCCGGCCAGCAGCAGCGCGGCCAGCACGAGGCGGCCGGTGCGGCGAAGGGAGGAGGTGGGGTGAGAGTGCGATGTCATAGAGGCACGAAACTTGCTCTGCATTGTATGCGGCCCATCGCGCCAGACCCATGCGCGCGGATGAAAAAGCCCCGGGGCGGCGAACCCGGGCACGGCACCCCGCGGGATCGCCCCGCGTTCTGCCGACCGGCCGAATGACGGCCCGGCCGCCCCGGAACCCTCGATGGGGCCCGGCCTCCCGGCGGCCACGAAATCGAAATCAACCTTTGCGGGCTTCGCCGATCAGGTAATTGGTGACCGCCAGCGCCTTGTTCATGTTGCCGGCGGTCTCGCCGTCCACGTACCAGCGGCCGGCCACGGCCAGCGCGGGCACGCCGGCCACCTTGTAGGCGTCGGTCAGCTGCGAGGCGCGCTTGGCCTTGCTCGCCACGCCGAAGGAGGTGAACAGCTCCTTGAACTTCGCGGCGTCGAGGCCGCTCTTCTCGGCCCAGGCCACGATGTTGGCGTCGCCGTTGACGTTCTGGCGCTGGGCGTGGATGGCGCTGAAGACCTTGGGCTGGTACTCGTCGACCTTGCCCATTGCCTCGAGCGTGTAGTACAGGCGCTGCTTGGCTTCGACGTCGTTGCCCACGAAGGGCACCGGCACGCGGCGCAGCACCACGTCGGCGGGCTTGCTCTTGGCCCAGGCCTCGAGCGCGGGCTCGAAGTCGTTGCAGTGCGGGCAGTTGTACGAGAAGAACTCGATCACCTCGATCTTGCCGGCCGGCGCATCGACCGGCACGCGCTTGTCGAGCACGAGGTATTCGGTGCCGGCCTTGGGCGCGCGGGCCTGGGCCTGCGCCGGCAGGTGGGCCAGCAGTCCGAGCGAACCGGCGGCGGCGGCCAGCGAGAAATCACGACGTTTCATGGGAAAGAGCTCTCCAGTTGATAGACGGCAGACTGAGCCGGGCCGGTGAAGCGGAGTTCCCGCGCGCGGTGCTCGGGGCTCCGGGAAACCGGGGGCGGCGCGGACCGCGGCGAAGCTTAAAGAAAAACCATGACCGTTGTCGGGAAAGGCCACCACAGGATGGTGCCCTCCCCCGGCCCGGACGGCGCTCAGCGCTGGACGCGCACCAGCGCCGAGTCGAGGCCGGCGCCGTCCATCCGTTCCTTGAGGCGGTCGGCGTCGTCCTTCTTGTTGAACGGACCGGCGCGCACGCGGTAGACGGTGCGGCCGGCCTGCTCGCGCTCGGTCACGCGGGCCTCGACGCCCATCAGCGAGAGCTTGGCGCGCTGCGCCTCGGCGTCCTCGGTGGTGCGGAAGGCGCCGGCCTGCACGAAGTACATGAAGGGATCGGCGCCGCCGGAGCCGGTGGCGGCCGCGGCATTGCCGCTGCTCGACGACGGGGCGGCGGCCACCGTGGTGCTGCCGCCGACGCTGCCGGCGCGGGCCCGGGCCAGGTCGCCGAGCGGATCGTTCGAGGGCGGCAGCGCGTTGGCTTCGGCCGGCACCGGCGCGGGCCGCGCGGGCTTGGGCGCGACCACCACCGGCACCGGTGCCGTGGGCGGCGGGGTGCCGGGCGAGACCGCGGCGGTGGCGGGATTGGCGTTGTCGCCGGAAGGCGGCGCGCCGACCGGGCCGGCGGCCGCGGGACGGGGCTGCTGCGGCTTGCCGGCCAGCGGGGCGTTCGGGTCCCAGTCGCGGTTCTTGCGCGCCTCGGCCTCGTCCTGCTCGGCACCGCCGCGCTGCGTCTTGGTGACGAAGGGGATCGGCACCTTGGTCACGTAGACCGCGATGCCCAGCGCGACGCCAAGGCCGAGCACCAGCCCGATGATCAGGCCGATGACGATGTTGCCGCGTTGTCTGGTTGTCTTCTTCATGGTGAGGGGGTTCACATCTTGCTCGGCGCGGTGACGCCGAGAATCGCGAGGCCATTGTGCAGCACCTGCGCGCAGGCGGCGACGAGCGCCAGGCGCGCTTTCTTCACGGCGTCGTCATCGACCAGCACGCGCTCCGCGTCGTAGTAGCTATGCAGATTGGCTGCGAGCTCGCGCAAATAGAAGGTCACGTCGTGCGGCGCGAAGTCCTTGGAAGCGGCGCTCAGCATTTCGGGGTACTTGGCCAGCTGCAGCATCAGCGTCTGGGCCTGCGGCGCCTCCAGTGCGGACAGATCGACCGCGCTCAGCGAGGCGACATCGCCACCCCAGTCCCGGATCATCTTGCAGATGCGCGCATGCGCGTACTGCACGTAGTACACCGGGTTGTCGTTGTTCTGCGCCACGGCCAGGTCGACGTCGAAGGTGTATTCGGTGTCCGGCTTGCGGCTCAGCAGGAAGAAGCGCACGGCGTCGGTGCTGGTCCACTCGATCAGGTCGCGCAGCGTGACGTAGCTGCCGGCGCGCTTGCTGATCTTGACCTCCTCGCCGCCCTTGGTGACGCGCACCATGGTGTGCAGCACGTAGTCGGGGTAGCCCTCGGGGATGCCTTCGCCCGCCGCTTGCAGCCCGGCGCGCACGCGCGCGATGGTGCCGTGGTGGTCGGTGCCCTGGATGTTGATGACCTTGTGGAAGCCGCGCTCCCACTTGGCGATGTGATAGGCGACGTCGGGCACGAAGTAGGTGTACGTGCCGTCCTGCTTCTTCATCACGCGGTCCTTGTCGTCGCCGTAGTCGGTCGACTTGAGCCACAGCGCGCCGTCCTGCTCGTAGGTCTTGCCCGCGGCGACCAGCTGCGCCACCGCGCGCTCGACGCGGCCGCTGGTGTAGAGGCTGGACTCGAGGTAGTACTGGTCGAAGCGCACGCGGAAGGCCTGCAGGTCCAGGTCCTGCTCGCGGCGCAGGTAGGCGACGGCGAACTCGCGGATCGCGTCCAGGTCCTCGATGTCGCCGTTGGCCGTGACCTCGCGGTCCTCCGACTTCACGGTCTTCTTCGCGATGAAGTCGGCCGCGATGTCGGCGATGTAGTCGCCGTTGTAGGCCGCGGCCTTCTCGCCGCTCGGCCATTCGGCGTCGCCGGGCTTGAAGCCGCGCGCGCGCAGCTGCGTGCTGTTGGCCAGGGTCTGGATCTGCACGCCGGCGTCGTTGTAGTAGTACTCGCGCCAGACCTGCTCGCCCTGCGAGGCGCGCAGGTTGCAGATGGCGTCGCCGAGCGCGGCCTGGCGGCCGTGGCCCACGTGCAGCGGGCCGGTGGGGTTGGCCGAGACGAACTCGACCAGCACCTTCTCGCCGGTGGCCGGGCGCTGGCCGAAGGCGGCGCCCGCGTCGAGCACCTCGCGCACCACCTGCTGCTTGGCGGCGGTCTTCAGGCGGATGTTGAGGAAGCCGGGGCCGGCGATCTCGACCGCCTGGACCCATTGGGCGAAGGCGGGGGTGGCGAGCAGCGCGGCGCTCAGTTCCTCGGCGAGTTCGCGCGGCTTGCGGCCGAGCGGCTTCGCCAGCTGCATGGCGGCATTGCTGGCGAAGTCGCCGTGGGCCGCGACCTTGGGGGACTCGAACGCGGCCTTGAGGCCGGCGCCGGGAGAGAGGGATTCGAGCGTGTTCGCGAGCGCCGCGAGCAGCTCCTGTTTGACCAATAGCATCGTGGAATTTTACCGGGGGCAAACTCGGCCGCAGTTGACGATCGTCATCCAACCGTCGACCTTGGCCGTTACGATGGTCAACCCCGAGGCGGGGCAGCCACTGTCACAACCCACTTGCAAGGACACACACCATGAAGAAGCTCCTTTCCCTGGTCGCCTCCACCATCGCGCTCGGCGCCTGCCTTTCCTTCGGCGCCGCCCAGGCCCAGGACAAGGCCGCCACCCCGGCCGCTCCCGCCGCGGCGGCCCCCGCCGCAGCCGCCGGCGGCTGCGAAGCCAAGGCCGTCGACAAGAACGGCAAGGCCCTGGCCGGCGCCGCCAAGGCCAGCTCGATCAAGAAGTGCGAGAAGGAAGCCAAGGCCGCCGCCGCCCCCGCCTGCGCCGCCAAGGCGGTCGACAAGAACGGCAAGGCGCTCGCCGGCGCCGCCAAGAACAGCTTCATGAAGAAGTGCGAGGCGGACGCCGCCAAGGGCTGAGACCGCTTTTCTCCGCAACCTGTGTAAACAAAGCCCGCCTCGTGCGGGCTTTGTTACTTGAGCACGCCCAGCAGGTTGTTGTAGTCGTCGGTCCAGGGCCGCGCGGCCGGGTCGATCGCGATCGGCTGGGCCGCCGCCGCGATCGGCGGCCGCGCCAGCGCCTGCGGATCGCGCGCCACCAGCACCCAGTCGGTGGCGTGCAGCCAGGCCGAATCCTCCGCGTCGTCGCTGACCAGCACCGCGTGCAGCCCCTGCGACTGCGCGATGCGGGCCACCACGGGCGCGAGCGCGAGGAAGTGGTTGGTGACGTGGAAGGCCACCACGCCGTCGGGCCGCAGGTGCCGCAGATAGACCTGCATGGCCTGCGCGGTCAGCAGGTGCACCGGCACCGAGTCGCCCGAGAAGGCATCGACCGCCAGCACGTCGAAGCCCTGGCCGCTTTCGCGCTCCAGCGCCAGCCGCGCGTCGCCGAGCACGCGCTCGATCCGCGCGCGGCTGTCGCGCAGGAAGGTGAATTCGCGGTCCGCGATGTCGAACACCTCGGGGTTGATCTCGTAGAAACGGTAGACGTCGCCCGTGCGCCCGTAGGCCGCGAGCGTGCCGGCGCCCAGGCCGATCAGTCCGACGCGGCGCGCGCCGATCGGCAGCGCCTCGATGGCGCGGCCGATGCCCGAGGTGGCGCCGTAATAGGTGGTGGGTTCGCGGCGGCGCTCGGGCGAGAGGAACTGCTCGCCATGCTTGATCGAGCCGTGGACGAACTGGCGCACGTAGTCGGGCGGGTCCTGGCGCCGCACGTCGTAGGTGTGCATCGAGCCGTAGAAATTGCGCCCCAGGGTGCGCAGGCCCTCGTGGTCGCTGCGCACCTGCTCCGAGAGCAGCCAGGCGCAGCAGGCCGCGAGCCCCACGCCGGGCACCCACAGCAGCCAGCGCGCGCGCAGCACCAGCGCGCCGAGCAGCGCCGCCAGCACCAGCCCGATGCCGAGCTCGTAGTAGGCCGGCAGCAGATAGGGCGCGCCCAGCCCGACCGTCACGCCGCCGATGGCGCCGCCCAGCGACAGCATCAGGTAGAAGCGCGTGAGGTGCGCGGGGCCGGGCCGCAGCCGCGCGGTCTCGCCATGCAGGAACATGCACAGCACGAACAGGCCCGCCACGTGGATCGTCAGCGCGGTGTGGATCTTGAGCCCGGCGCCGTCCTGCAGCTGGTAGGCGCACAGCGCCAGCATCGCGGCCGCGAGCGGCACGAACAGGCCGCGCCGGTACCAGCGATCGCTCTCGAAGCACAGCACGAAAGTCAGCAGGTAGAGCGACAGCGGCAGCACCCAGAGGAAGGGCACGGTCGCGATGTTCTGCGTGATGTGGTTGGTGACGGCCAAGAGCAGCCAGGAGCCGAGCGCGGGCAGCGCGAGCCACAGCAGCTGGTCGATGCGGCGCGGCGCGGCGACGGGCGCATCGGTGGATACGGCGGCCGGCAGGTCACGGCTCCAGCGGCGCGCCATGTACAGCGTGGTGCCCGCGCAGAGCACGACGAAGCCCGCGTAGCCCCACGACCAGCCGATGGCCTGCTGCATCAGCGTGCTGCGCGGCTCGATCAGCACCGGGTAGCTCAGCAGCGAGAGCAGCGATGCGAGGTTCGAGAGCGAGAAGTACCGGTACACGCGCGCCCCCCAGGGCGTGCGCGACACCCAGGACTGCACCAGCGGGCCGGTGGTCGAGAGCAGGAAATACGGCAGGCCGATGGTGCCGACCAGCAGGCCCAGGATGCGCCAGGCCGGGTCCTCGGCGCCGGCCGGCTTCCACTGCGCGCCGGCCACGATCGGCAGGAAGGCCAGGCTCGCGAGCAGCAGCGCCACATGCAGCAGCGCCTGCGCGCGCATGCGCAGGTGGCGCGAGATCCAGTCCGAATAGGCGTAACCCGCGAGCAGCGCGACCTGGAAGAACACCATGCAGATCGACCACACGGCGGCCGAGCCGCCGAACCACGGCAGGATCTGCTTGGCGATCAGCGGCTGGACGAGGAAGAGAAGGAAGGCGCTGCCGAAGATCGTGCCGGCAAACAGGAGCTGGATGCCGGCGCTCGCCATGCGACTACTTGCTGCCGAAGCCGCGCGCGAAGAACACCGCCGCCAGCGGGATCACGGCGATCAGGTGGGCCTGGATCATCACCAGCTTGCGCGTCTTCTTGACCTCGACCTCCGACGGCAGCGTGCCGCCGGCGCGCAGCGCCTTGCGCCAGCGCAGGTAGTTCAGGGTCGGGAAGATCGACAGCACGCCGACCACGATGAACAGGCCCAGCTTCAGGTGCAGCAGCGGGTTGGTCCAGTACCAGGCCGTGCCCTTCACGCCCCAGAGGGTGCGCGCGATGCCGGTCAGCAGCACGGCCACGGCGGCGATGCCGTAGACCATGTCGACGCGCGCGAGCCGCTCGACCACCGCGGCATTGAGCCACTCGACGCGGCACAGCGCCGCCTCGCTGGCGATGAAGACGACCATCGTGAGGATGGCCAGCAGATGCAGGTAGGCGAGGATGGCTTCGAGGGTCATCGTGGCGTTCTCTTCGTCGGGGCGCGTGGGGTTTGCAAATGCAAACAGATTGTGCAGCCACGCGCCCGGCTCAGGTCCGTCCACCCCAGAATTCGGGCCGCCCGTATTGGTCTTTGAGGAAATCAAGCCACAGTCGCACCCGCAGCGGCAGGTGCTTGGCGCCCGCGAACACCGCGTAGATGCCATTGGGCGGCGCCGCGAACTCGTCGAGCAGCGGCACCAGCAGTCCGGCGTCGATCTCGGCCTCGACCTCCCAGGTGCTGCGCCAGGCGATGCCGTGGCCGGCCAGGCACCAGTCGTGCAGCACCTGGCCGTCGGAGCAGTCGAGCGGGCCGCTGGGCCGCAGGTGGATCAGCTCGTGGCCGCCCTGGTCGTCGGGAATGCGGAAGGCCCAGCCGCGCGTCTGCGAGGCGTCGCTGGTGAGCGCCAGGCAGGCGAAGCGCGTGAGCTCGTTCGGATGGCGCGGCGCGCCGTGGCGCAGCACGAACTCGGGCGTGGCCACGCAGCGGCGCCGGTTGTCGGCAAGTCGCACGCTGACCAGCGAGGAATCGGGCAGGTCGCCCACGCGCACCGCGCAATCGAAGCTCTCGCCGGCCACGTCGACCACGCGGTCGCTGAGGTTCAGCGAGATCGTCACCTCGGGATGCAGCGCATGGAAGCGCGGCACCAGCGGCGCGACATGGCGCCGGCCGAAGCCCGCGGGCGCGGTCACGCGCAGGTGGCCGCTGGCCTTGACGCCGCCCGCGCTCACGCTGGCCTCGGCATTGGCGAACTCCACCAGCAGGCGCTGGCAGTCCTCGAGGAAGGCGCTGCCCTCGTGCGTGAGCGTGATGCGCCGCGTGGTGCGAACCAAAAGCTTCACGCCCAGGCGCTCCTCGAGCGCATCGAGCCGGCGCCCCATGATCGCGGGCGCCACGCCCTCGGCCTTGGCGGCCGCGGTGAGGCTGCCGCGCGTGGCGACCGAGACGAAGGATTCGAGCTGCTTCAGGCGGTCCATGGCGCCCGAACTATATAGAGGCGGCGGGAAGCCCGGCGCCGCGCGGGCTCATCCCCGGGAACCGGCTATTCGGGCTGCACCCCGGCCTCGCGCACCGCCGCGCCCCAGCGCGCATGCTCGGCGCGCACGTACTGCGCCGCCTGCTCGGGACTGCCGCCCACCGGCATGCTGCCCTCGGCCTGCAGCTGCGCGATGGTCGCGGGCTTGGCCAGCGCCTTGTCGATCGCGGCGTTGAGCTTCTTCACGATCTCGCTCGGCGTGCCCGCTGGCACCACCACCGCCTTCCAGTCGACCGCCTCGAAGCCCTTGTAGGTCTCGGCCACGGTGGGGATGTCGGGCATCACCGGCAGCCGCTTGGCCGAGGTCACGGCCAGTGCGCGCAGCTTGCCGGCCTTGACCATCGACAGCGCGCCCTGCGGCGTCGCGAACATGCAGTCGGTCTGGCCGCCGAGCAGGTCGGTGATGGCCGGTGCCGCGCCCTTGTAGGGCACGTTGAGCACCTTGAAGCCCACGCGCTTGGCGAGCACCTCGCCGGCCATGTGGCCCAGGGTGCCGGTGCCGGCCAGCGCCTGCTTGATCTCGCCGGGCCTGGCCTTGGCCGCGGCGACGAAGTCGGCCAGCGAGCGGTAGGGCGAATCGGCGCGCACCACCAGCACCACGGGCTGCGCGGCGACGACCGAGACCGGCACCACGTCCTTCAGCGCGTCGTAGGGCATCTTCGGGAACAGCGTCGGGTTGATCGCGAGGTTCGCGGTCTGGCCCATGCCGATGGTGTAGCCGTCGGGCTTGGCCTTGGCGACCACGTCGATGCCGATGTTGCCGTTGCCGCCCGCGCGGTTGTCGACGATGAAGCTCCACTTCGTGTCCTCGGCGAGCTTCTGCGCGACCAGCCGCGAAACGATGTCGGTGGCGCCGCCCGGCGTGTAGGGCACGACCAGGCGCACCGGCTTGTCGGGCCAGGCGGTGTCGGCATGGGCCGGCCAGGCGCTGAGCGCCAGGGCGCAGGCGAACGCGGTCGCGGCGCCGGCCAGCAGGCCGCGCCGTGGGATGGATGTCATGGGATCAGTCTCCTGTGGTGATGTGGCGGCGCCGGAGCGCCTCGATCGCTGCGTCGTCGTAGCCGGCTTCGCGCAGCAGCTCGACGGTGTGCTCGCCCAGGCGCGGCGGCTGAAGGCGGATGCCGGGCCGCTGGCCGTCGAGGGTGAACGGTGCCAGCGGCACCTTGGCCATGTGGCCGTCGTTCATGCGCACCGGCGCGAGGCCGCCGGTGGCGTTGAGGTGCGGGTCGTCGAACAGCGCCTGCGGCTTGGTGATGGGCGCGAACGGCAGCTCGTTGTGCTCGAACACCGCGGCGAGCTCGGCCGCGCTGCGCCCGGCGAGGTGCGAGCGCAGGATCGGCATCATCCATTCGCGCGCCAGCACGCGGTCGTTGTTGGTCTTCAGGCGCGGGTCGGCCGCCAGTTCCTCGAGGCCGAAGGCCTGGCAGAACACGGCCCACTGCTTGTCGCTGACGGCCGCGAGGAAGATCTGCTCGCCGTCCTTGACGGTGAACACGTCGTACACCGCCCAGGCCGAGATGCGGCTGGGCATCGGGTCCGCCGGCTTGCCGGTGGCGGCGAACTGCATCATGTGCTGCGCCACCAGGAACACGTTGTTCTCGAACAGCGCCGACTGCACCTCGCAGCCCTTGCCCGTGAGTTCGCGCTGGCGCAGCGCGGCCATCGCGCCGATGGCGCCGAACATGCCGCCCATGATGTCGTTGACGCTGGTGCCCGCGCGCAGCGGATCGCCCGAGCGGCCGGTCATGTAGGCCAGGCCGCCCATCATCTGCACCACCTCGTCGAGCGCGGTGCGGTGGTCGTAGGGACCGGGCAGGAAGCCCTTGTGGCTCACGTAGATCAGGCCCGGGTGCAGGGTCTTGAGCGTGTCGTAGTCGAGGCCCAGCTTCTTCATCGTGCCGGGCTTGAAGTTCTCGCTCACGATGTCGGCCGTGGCGATCAGCCGCAGCGCGGCCTCGATGCCCTCGGGCTGCTTGAGGTCGAGCGCGATGCTCTTCTTGTTGCGGTTGAAGGTCGGGAAGAAGCCCGCGCCCGAGCCGAGCAGGCGGCGCGTGTTGTCGCCCTCGACCGGCTCGACCTTGATGACCTCGGCGCCGAGGTCGGCCAGGATCAGGCCGCAGGTCGGGCCCATCACCATGTGGGTGAACTCGACCACGCGCACGCCGGCGTAGGGCTGCGGATTCGTATCAGCCATGGGCGGTGTTCTCCTGGGCGAAGCCCTTGGGCAGGCCGGCCTCGGGCGTCATGCCGTAGACCGGTTCGCCGGGCAGGCCGGCCATGAGCGGCGCGCGCGCCGCGATGAGCTTCTCGATGTCGATGCCGGTGCGCACGCCCATGGCCTCGAACATGAAAACCAGGTCCTCGGTGACCGCGTTGCCCGAGGCGCCGGGCGCGTAGGGACAGCCGCCGAGGCCGCCGAGCGAGGCGTCGAAGGTGCGCACGCCCTCGTCCCAGGCCGCGAGGCAGTTGGCGATGCCGAGGCCGCGCGTGTTGTGCATGTGGGCCGCGCCGGCGTGGGCGCCGAGTTCGGCGCGCAGGCGCTTGAACAGGCGGCGCACCTGCGCGGGATTGGCATAGCCCACGGTGTCCGACAGGCCCGACTCGTCGGCGCCGGCCTCGATGCACTGGGCGGCGAGGCGGATCACGTCGTCCTCGGGCACCAGGCCCTGCAGGGTGCAGCCGAAGGCGGTGGAGATGCCGGCCTCGAGCTTCACCTGCGGCGCGATCGCGCGCCGCAGCTCGGCGATGGCGCGCACCTCCTCGACCATCTCGGTCGGCGTCTTGCGCACGTTGGCCAGCGAATGCGCCACGCTGGCCGACACCGGCATGGTGAGCTTGTGCACGCCGGCCTCGAGCGCGGCCTGCGCGCCCTTGCGGTTGGGCACCAGCGCCATCACGGTGAGGCCGGGCAAGGTGATCGCATGGCGCACCACCTCGGCCGCGTCGGCCATCTGGGGCAGCAGCTTCGCGGGCACGAAGGAAGCGACCTCGATCTCGCGCACGCCGGCGGCGTGCAGCGCGTCGATCCAGCGCAGTTTGGAATCCGTCGGCATGGTGGCCGCGACCGATTGGAGGCCGTCGCGCGGACCGACCTCGCTGATGAGCACATCGGGAGTTGTCATCGGAAATTTGACAGTTCTATCTGACAGAACTATATTTTGCAGAACAGAATTAGACGCCGGCCCCGGCATCGCTGTCAAGCCACGCACCCTGCCCATGCCCCGCAAAGCCCAGACCGAATCGATGTCCGACCGCGATGCCGCGCCCGGAGGCGCGGCCGCGGTCGACCGCGCCTTGAGCCTGCTCGGTGCCTTCCGCCCCGGCGACGAGGCGCTGTCGCTCGCGCAGTTCGCCGAGCGCACGCAGCTCTACAAGAGCACGGTGCTGCGCCTGCTCGCCTCGCTCGAGCACGCACGGCTGATCCGCCGCCAGGACGACGGCCGCTATGCGCTCGGTTCGGAGATCGCGCGGCTGCACGGGCTGTACGCGGCCGCGCAGTCGCTCGACCGCATCGTGCTGCCGGTGCTGCGCGCGCTGGTCGCGGCCACGGGCGAGAGCGCGGCCTACCACGTGCGGCAGCCGCAGGGCACGGGCTGGGTGCGGCTGTGCCAGTTCCGCGTCGATTCGCCGCAGGTGGTGCGCGACCACGTGCGTGCCGGCGACCTGCTGCCCAACGACCGCGGCGCGGGCGCGCGCGTGCTGATCGCGTGGGGGCCCGAGGCCGAGCTGCCGCGCGCCGCCACCGAGCGCCGGCGCTACGAGGAGATCCGTGCGCAGGGCTTCTGCGCGCTGGTGGGCGACCGCAGCGCCGAGCTCGCGGGCATCTCGGCGCCGGTGTTCCATGGCGACGGCCGCCTGGCCGCGGCGGTCACCTTGACCATGCCCGCGCATCGCTACGACGCGCGCCATGCCGAGGCGGTGCGCTCAGCGGCACGCGAACTGACGGGGTTGGTTTAGGAAAACGGGATCGGGCAGCCGGACGCAGAGGACGCGAAGGTTTCGCGAAGGACGCGAAAGAACAGCCGAAATGAGGTGGGCCGTGCCTCGCGGTCACCGCACTCCGAACAAGGCTTGCTGAGGCGCAGCGGCACCATGGCGGCGGCCCACTTTTTCAGGTTTCCTTTTGCGCCCTTCGCGAAACCTTCGCGTCCTCCGCGTCCGGCTGCCCGTATTTTTGATGCCCTCAGCCTTCAGCCTTGAAGCCCGAGTTCTTGATCGGCAGCTCCCACATCTTCAGGTGCGCCGCCTGCGTGGCCGCGAGTTCGGCCGGGCCGGCGTGCGTGGGCACCAGGCCCAGCGCGTAGATGCGCTCCTGCACGTCGGGCGCGCGCAGCGCCTCGGCCACGGCGCGGTCGAGGCGCTGCACCGTGTCGGCCGGCAGGCCGGCCGGGCCGTAGAGGCCGAAGAAGGCATTGGCCGTGACGTCGATGCCGGCTTCCTTGAGCGTGGGCACCTCGGGCAGCGAGCGGTTGCGCTGCGCGCCGGTCATCGCGAGGATGCGCACCTTGCCCGCGCGGTGGTGCTCGATGGTCTCCGAGGCGGTGTCGACCATCAGCGGCACCTGGCCGCCGATCAGGTCCTGCGCGGCCGGCGCGCCGCCGCGGTAGGCCACGTGCGTCATCGGCACGCCCGAGGCCTGCGCCAGCAGCTGGCCCGCGAAGTGCGGCACCGTGCCCGCGCCCGAGGTCGCGTAGTTGGCCTTGGTGGGATTGGCCTTCATCCAGGCCAGCACCGCCTTCAGGTCGCCGGCCGGCGCGCCGGGGCCGGCCGTGACCGCGAAGTCGAAGGTGCCCGCGAGCGCGACCGGCGTGAAGTCCTTGACCGGGTCGTAGCCGAGGTTCGGGTAGAGCCACGGATGGATCACCAGCGCGCCGCTCGGCGAGAACACCAGCGTGTTGCCGTCGGGCGCCGCGCGCTTGACCTCGCCGAGCGCGAGCCGGCCGGCGGCGCCGGGCTTGTTGTCGATGATGACGTTCTGGTTGAGCGTCACGCGCATCTTGTCGGCCAGCAGGCGCGCGACCACGTCGGCCGAGCCGCCGGGCGGGAAGCCCACCAGGATGCGCAGGGTGCGCTCCTGCGCGAAGGACCGCGGCGCGATGGCGACGGCGGCGGCGAATGCAGCGGCCTGCGCTGCGAACTGACGGCGTTTCATGGGGTCTGTCTCCTCGGGGGTGGATGGTCTGTCGCGTTGTTGTCGTGTCGTCGTCCCTGGATCTCTTCGTTCTTCAGCGCAAGGCGGCCAGCAGCGCGCGGTTCTGCTCGGGCAGGCCGATCGAGACGCGCAGCCATTCGCCCAGGCCGTAGTTGCCCAGCAGCGAGACCTCGATGCCCGCGGCCAGCAGGCGCGCATGCACCGCGGCGCTGTCGCCCACCTTCACCGCCAGGAAGTTGCCCGACGAGGGCAGGTGCGCGAGGCCGAGCTCGTCGAAGCCCGCGGCGAGCTGCGCGCGGCCGGCGGTGTTGAGTTCGTAGCTGCGCGCGAGGAAGTCCGCATCGCCCAGCGCGGCCGTGGCCGCGGCCAGCGCCGGCGTCGTGACGTTGAAGCGCGGGCGCTGCGCGTTCATGCGCGCGGCCAGCGCGGGCTGCGCCACGCCGTAGCCGATGCGCAGGCCCGCGAGGCCGAAGGCCTTGGAGAAGGTGCGCGCCACGATCAGGTTCGGCAGCCGCCGCACCCAGCCGATGCTGTCGTAGCGCTGCGCGGGCGCGAGGTACTCGGTGTAGGCCTCGTCGAGCAGCACCGTCACGTGCGCCGGCACCGACTGCAGGAAGGCCTCGAGCGGCGCGGCCTCGATGAAGCTGCCGGTGGGGTTGTTGGGGTTGGCGACGAAGACCAGCTGCGTGTCCTCGCCGATCGCCGCGCGCATCGCGTCGAGGTCGTGGCCGAAGTCGCGCGCCGGCACCACGACGGCGCGCGCATGGGCATGCGCCGTGGCCTGGGCGTAGACCACGAAGCCGTACTGCGAATAGACCACGCTCTCGCCCGGCTTCAGGCTGACCTGCGCGGCCAGCTCGAGGATCTCGCTCGAGCCGCTGCCCAGCACCAGCCATTCGGGCGGCACGTCCAGGCGCGCGGCCAGCGCCTGCTTGAGCGCGCTGCCGTTGCTGTCGGGGTAGGTGCCGGCGCCCGCGAGCGCGTCGGCGGCCGCGCGGCGCGCCGACTCGGGCATGCCGAGCGGGTTTTCGTTGGAGGCCAGGAGGATCTTCGGGGCGGTCATGTCGTCGGTGCGGAAAGGCGGATTTATTTAAGAAGTTAAATTTATCCGGCCGGCCCGGCGCGGCCATCGGGGCCTACCCTTCCCGCAGCCGCGGGCGGGTGAACGCATTGCAGGCCGCGGGTGAACGCAATGACAGTGATCGGCGCTGATTACATTCATTTTTGTCATCGATTAATCCCGCTTTGAGCTATTACTCTTCACTACGGTATGCAATAAAGTGGAGCTTATGGATCGCGCATGCGCGCGCCCCGAACCCGAATACATCCCCCGCATCGCATTTCGTCCCCGAGGAGAAAACATGACCGCCCGCACCACCGCCCACGGACTCCAGGTCGCGACCGAACTCCACCGCTTCGTCGAGGAGAAGGTGCTGCCCGCCAGCGGCGTGGCCAGCGAGACCTTCTGGAAGGGTTTCGACGCCATCGTCACCGACCTCGCGCCCAGGAACGTGGCGCTGCTCGCCGAACGCGACCGCCTGCAGAGCGAACTCGACGCCTGGCACAAGAAGAACCCCGGCCCGATCGCCGACATGCCGGCCTACCGCGCCTTCCTCGAGAAGATCGGCTACCTGCTGCCGCAGCCCAAGGGCACGAAGGCGACCACCGCCAACGTCGACGCCGAACTGGCGCAGCAGGCCGGCCCGCAGCTGGTGGTGCCGATCCTCAACGCACGCTATGCGCTCAACGCCGCCAACGCGCGCTGGGGCTCGCTGTACGACGCGCTGTACGGCACCGATGCCATCCCCGAGACCGGCGGCGCCGAGAAGGGCAAGGGCTACAACCCCGTGCGCGGCGCCAAGGTCATCGAGTTCGCGCGCAACGTGCTCGACCAGGCCGCGCCGCTGGTCAACGGCTCGCACAAGAACGCCACCGGCTACAGCGTGAAGGACGGCCAGCTGGTCGTCGCGCTGCAGAGCAGCAGCACCGCGCTGGCCGATCCCGCGCAGTTCATCGGCTACCAGGGCGATGCCTCGGCCCCGTCGTCGGTGCTGCTCAAGCACAACGGCATCCACCTCGACATCCGCATCGACCGCTCCACGCCGATCGGCAAGAGCGACGCCGCCGGCGTCAGCGACCTGGTGCTCGAGGCCGCGCTGTCGACCATCCTCGACCTCGAGGACTCGGTGGCCGTGGTCGATGCCGCCGACAAGGTGGTCGCCTACTCGAACTGGCTCGGCATCGTGCAGGGCACGCTGACGGAAGAAGTCGCCAAGGGCGGCAAGACCTTCACGCGCGGCCTCAACCCCGACCGCGAATACACCGGTGCCAACGGCCAGCCGATCAAGCTGCACGGCCGCTCGCTGATGTTCCTGCGCAACGTGGGCCACCTGATGACCAACCCGGCCGTGCTGTACGACGGCGGCAAGGAAATCCCCGAAGGCATCCTCGATGCCGTGGTGACCACCACCATCGCGATGATCGACCTCAAGCGCAAGGGCAACTCGCGCACCGGCAGCATCTACATCGTCAAGCCCAAGATGCACGGCCCGGCCGAAGTGGCCTTCGCGAGCGAGCTGTTCGGCCGCGTCGAGCAGCTGCTGGGCCTGCCGGCCAACACCGTGAAGCTCGGCATCATGGACGAGGAGCGCCGCACCAGCGTGAACCTCAAGGCCTGCATCGCCGAGGCCGCCGCGCGCGTGGCCTTCATCAACACCGGCTTCCTCGACCGCACCGGCGACGAGATGCACACCGCCATGCAGGGCGGCCCGATGATCCGCAAGGGCGACATGAAGGCCAGCGCCTGGATCGGCGCCTACGAGAAGAACAACGTGCTGGTCGGCCTGTCGTGCGGCCTGCGCGGCAAGGCGCAGATCGGCAAGGGCATGTGGGCCATGCCCGACCTGATGGCCGCCATGCTCGAGCAGAAGATCGGCCACCCGAAGGCCGGCGCCAACACCGCCTGGGTGCCCTCGCCCACCGCCGCCACGCTGCATGCGCTGCACTACCACCAGGTCAGCGTGACCGCGGTGCAGCAGGAGCTCGAGAAGATCGACGCCGATGCCGAGCGCGACAACATCCTGAACGCGCTGCTGCAGGTGCCGATCGCCGCCGAAGCCAAGTGGACCGAGGCCGAGAAGCAGCAGGAGATCGACAACAACGTGCAGGGCATCCTCGGCTACGTGGTGCGCTGGATCGACCAGGGCGTGGGCTGCTCGAAGGTGCCCGACATCCACGACGTGGGCCTGATGGAAGACCGCGCCACGCTGCGCATCTCGAGCCAGCACATCGCCAACTGGCTGCTGCACGGCGTGGTCACCAAGGCGCAGGTCGACGAGACCTTCCAGCGCATGGCCAAGGTGGTCGACGGGCAGAACGCCGGCGATCCGCTGTACCAGCCGATGGCCGGCCACTTCGACACCTCGGCCGCCTACAAGGCCGCGCAGGACCTGGTGTTCAAGGGCATCGAGCAGCCCAGCGGCTACACCGAGCCGCTGCTGCATGCCTGGCGCCTGAAGGTCAAGGGCGAAGCCTGATCGCCGAGCGAACGACTCGCGAACCGCGGCGCCTTCGGGCGCCGTTTTTCATGGCTGGTTAGGATGCGTGCCGCTCTCCGTTTCCTGCTGTCCCATGACGTTCTCCCCGGCCCGCGCACGCTCGGCCACCTCGATGCTGATCGTGCTGGCCTCGGCCTTCGCGCTGAGCCAGGCCTTCCGCACCGTCGGCGCGATGATGGCCACGCCGCTCTCGCAGCACTTCGGCCTCACGGCGCAGGCGCTCGGCCTGTGGGCCGGCACCTTCCACTTCATGTTCGGTGCCACGCAGCTCGCGATGGGCGTGGCGATCGACATGTACGGCGTGCGCCGCACGGTGCTCACGGCCTTTCCGCTCGCGATCGCGGGCGCGGTGCTGTGCGCGCTGGCGCAGAGCTTCCACGGGCTGCTGCTCGGCCAGGCGATGATCGGCGTCGGCTGCGCGCCGGCCTTCCTGGCCTGCACCGTGTTCATCGCGCGCCACTTCGAGGCCGCGCGCTTCACCGCCATGTCGGGCCTGGTCATGAGCCTCGCGGGCCTGGGCATCCTGTTCACCGGCACGCCGCTGGCGCTCTTGATCGAGGCCGCGAGCTGGCGCGCGGGCTATGCCTGCCTCGCGGGCTTCGCGGTGCTGTCGTGGGGCTTCGTGTTCTGGCGCGTGCACGAGCCGCCGCATGCGCAGGCCACGCAGCGCCAGACGCTGGGCCAGGCGGTGCGCGAACTGCTGCCGCTGTTCGCGATGCCGCACACGCTGGGCCTGCTGTGCTTCGCCTGCGTTTCGTACGCGGCCTTCATCACCCTGCGCGGCCTGTGGCTCGGCCCGGTGCTGCACGACCGCCACGGGCTCTCGCTCGTGAGCAGCGGCAACGTCGCGCTGGTGATGACCGTCGCGGGCATGATCAGCCCGGCCCTGTTCGGCCGCCTCGATCCCGGCGGCGCGCGGCGCGGGCGCTGGCTCATGGGCTGCGCCTCGGCGGCCGCGATCATGTTCGCGCTGATGGCGTTCACGCAGTCGCTGGCGGTCGACATCGGCCTGCCTATTCTCTATGGCCTGCTCTCGGGCTACTCGGTGCTGCAGTACTCGTACACGCGCGCCGCCTATCCGGCCGCGATGACCGGGCGCGCGCTGTCGCTGCTCAACATGGCGATGTTCCTCGGCGTCTCGCTGATGCAGTGGACCACCGGCGTGGCCGCCTCGTGGGCGGCCACGAACGGCGTCGAGCCGTTCCGCGCGGTGTTCCTCACCATCGCGCTGATGCTGGCCGCGGGTACCACGGCCTTCCTGCTGCTGCCGCGCGCGGTCGCGGCTCAACGTTGAGGCTGAGACTCAGCCGAGCCGCGAGCGCACCTCCACTCGGCCCAGCCGGCGCATGTCTTGCGCGTACACGTGCGGCCGGCCGTACATCGCCCGCGCATCGGCGCTGCCGAAGGCCGGCGCCTCGCAGCCCTTGCGCGTGACGAAGCAGCGGCGCAGCACGTCGTAGTGCTGCGGCTCGGCCTCGCCGCCGCGCGCCTCGGGCACGCGCGCGAGCCTCACCTCCCACCAGGCGCCATCGACGCGATGCCACTGCGTGACGGCATCGATGACGTGATAGGGCGCATAGGGCCGCACCGTGTCGCTGCTGCCGTAGCGCTCGGCCCACTCGGCCTTGCGCTGCCGCTTCGCGCGCTGCAGGTGGCGGTTGGGCAGCAGGATGCCCGTGCCGGGATGCACGAACAGTTCCACCGACGCCGACTCGCGCAGCGGCACCAGCGACCGTTGCCACACGCGGCCCGGCACCCAAACCTCGCCCGCGCGCAGCTCGGCCTGGCGTTCGACGAACTGGTCGATGTGCACGAAGATGTGGGCCTGCACCGTGTTGCGCCGGTCGATGCCTTCGCAGAGCTCGCTCCACACCTTGTCCCAGGGCCGATGCACCTGCTTGTGCAGCCAGCGCTTGAGCGGCTGCAGGTTCTCGCTGAGCCACTTGGGGTGCTGGTAGCCGCGCCGCATGCCCAGGTGCGAGCCGCGCTCGCGGCTGTTGCGCCACGGGCGGCCGTCGCCCTGCACGCGCCAGCCGCCGCGCGGGCGTTCGACGATCACCTTGTCCATGTCTTCACGCATGGTCAGTCCTCCTTCAGTCCGCGCGCAGCCTTCTGCAGCGCGACCTTCTGCGCGCGCCGCTCGGCACGATGCGTGCGCAGGTGGCGGCCCGCACCCTGGCTGGATGCGCGGCGTGCCATCGCGGCCACGACGGGATTGCGCGGGGCTTCGCCCGGCACCGAGAAATAGAACCGGCCCAGACGCTTCTCGTCGTCGCGGGCCTTTCGCTGAGCACTCATGTGCACACACTCCGGATCAAAAACAAAAAGGCCCCGGCGAACGGTTGCGCGCGGGGCCCTTGTCGATACGGCCGCGGCGGGATGCGTGGATGCACATCCGGCCGGGGCGGTCGGTGTGCGGTCAGGAGTTCAGAGGACGGTTCATTGAATTGGTGGTGCGCCCGGGAGGTCGATCGTCGCCGTGCGCGCGTGAAAGAAAAACTGTCGCTGAAAAATGAAGGCCGGATTCTGGCGAGGCCGCGCACGGCGCGCAAGACCGTTGTGCAACGCTGTGGCGTGAAGGCGACGTGTCCGATTCACCGTCATCGAAGAAAAAAACCGCCGCGCGAATCCAGCCGCGCATGCGCCCCGTATTGGTCTCAAGCGCATCGCGCCTCCGCGCTGTTGGCGGTTCCACAGACACACGGCGGTGCGCGCATGGCGCATCCCTCAAGGAGACCTTCATGAAGAAACTCGTCATCGCACTCGGCGTCTCGGTCCTGCTCGGCGCTTGCGCGGGCGGCATGGGCATGGGCGGCAGCAGCAACATGAACACGCCCATGGTCGGCGGCGCGCCGATGTATCCGACGAAGGACATCGTCGACAACGCCGTGAATTCGAAGGACCACACGACGCTGGTCGCCGCGGTGAAGGCCGCGGGCCTGGTCGACACGCTCAAGAGCCCCGGCCCGTTCACCGTGTTCGCGCCCACCAACGCGGCCTTCGCCGCGCTGCCGCCCGGCACGGTCGACACGCTGCTCAAGCCCGAGAACAAGGGCACGCTGACGACGGTGCTGACCTACCACGTGGTGCCCGGCCGCATGGACAGCGCCGCGCTGATGAACGCGATCAAGGCCGGCGGCGGCAAGGCCGTGCTGAAGACCGCGAGCGGCGGCACGCTGACCGCGATGATGAGCGGCAGCAACGTGCTCGTGACCGATGCGAAGGGCGGCACCGCGATGGTGACGATCGCCGACGTCTACCAGTCGAACGGCGTGATCCACGTCGTGAACAAGGTGCTGCTGCCGGGCTGATCGCCCGCCGGCGCGGCGTGCTCAGGCGCGCTGCGCTGCTTCGGCCTCTTCGGCTTCCTCGCGCAGCCACTGCGCGAACTCCAGCGCATCGCGGTTGCCCGCGGCGCGCCGCGAGGTCTCGACGAAGTAGCCGCGCTGCGAGGCCGCGCCCTCGCCCAGCGGCGCCACCAGCCGGCCCTCGCGCATCAGCTCGCGCAGCAGCGGCAGGCGCCCGATCACCACGCCCTGCCCCGCCACCGCCGCGCCCACCGCGTCGGCGTACTGCGTGAAGCGCAGCGTGCTCTTCATGCGCAGGTCGTGCAGCCCCATCACCTTGAGCCAGGGCTCCCAGTCGATGGTGGGCGCCTCGCTGTGGTCGGGGTACTCGACCGTGAGCAGGGTGAGGTTCGCGAGATCGGCCGGCTTGCGCAGCGACTTGGCGAGCGCGGGCGAGCACAGCGGCACCACGCTCTCCTCGAACAGCGCCGGCCCCTTGCCGCGCGAGACCGGCATCAGCCGCACCGCCACGTCGACGCGGCTGCGCTCGAGGTCGAGCACCTCGAGCGTGGCCGACACGCGCACGTCGACCTGCGGATGGCTGCCGGTGAAGCGCGCGAGGCGCGGGATCAGCCACAGCGAGGCGAAGCCCGGCGTGGTGGTGATCGCGACCTGGCGCGGCGCCGAGCCGGCGCGCACGCGCGCGGTGGCGTCGCGCAGCCGCTCCATGCTGTCGGTGACCGCGCGCTGCATCACGCCGCCGGCCTCGGTGAGCACCAGCGCGCGGTGGCGACGCTCGAACAGCAGCACGCCCAGGCTGGCCTCGAGCTGCTGGATCTGCCGGCTCACGGCCGACTGCGTGAGGTGCAGCTCGGTCGCGGCCAGCGTGAAGCTGAGCCGGCGCGCGGCCGCCTCGAAGCTGCGCAGGAGTTCCAGCGGCGGCAGGTCGACCGCGCTCTGGGGCAGGGCCGGCGAGGCCGTCTTTGCATTCTCGATACGCATGCAATGAGTTCCAAAAGACCGTTTGTAAAGGACCGGGCGCTCAATATATTCATTCGCATGACGAATGCAATGGAGCTTGCCATGAGCACCCCCTTCCCTTCCTGCTTCCAGCTCAGCCTGCCGGCGCGCGCGGTCTTCGCCGTGGCCGACGGCGCCGGCGTGGGCATCGAATGCCGCAGCGGCTCGGTCTGGGTCACCCTGGACCGCGATCCGCGCGACATCGTGCTCGAGCCCGGCGAGCGCTTCGAGGGCACCGGGCACCGCCGCATGCTGGTGTCGGCGCTCGAGCCCGCGCGCATCACCGTGTCGGACGCGCAGCCTGCAGCGATCCCGCTGCCGGTGCCCGCGCGCCGGCGGTCGCCTTGGCGACTGCTGCCCCACGGGTTGTCCCCGGCTTGACCCCGGGCGCCCGGGCATCGAACCATCGATGCCAGGGAATCGGCCCCTGCCCTCCAGAGCCGCCCCGCCAACGGGCGGCTCTTTCTTTGGGGCGGTGCACGGTCATCCATTCCCTCAGAACATCCGAGCCGACGAACACCTGGAGAGATTCCGATGACGCAGCAGCCACCACAGGACCCGGGCGCGCAGCCCTTCGTGCTCTACGCGCTCGACGAGGGCATCGCCACGCTCACGCTCAACCTGCCGGCCAAGCTCAACCCGCTGGCGATCGAGCTGCAGCAGGAACTGCGCGCCCACCTCGAGCGCATCCGCGACGACCGCGCGGTGCGCGCCCTGATCCTCACGGGCGCGGGCAAGGCCTTCTGCGTCGGCGCCGACCTCAGCGCGATGAGGCCGCCCGAGGACGGCAAGACGCTCGGCGACCAGACCGCCGAATGGATGCAGTCGCTGAGCAACCCGCTGATCGAGACGCTGCAGTCGATGCCGATTCCGGTCGTGGCCGCCGTCAACGGCGCGGCCGCCGGTGCCGGCGTGGGCCTCGCGCTCGCGGCCGACATCACGCTCGCCGCGCGCAGCGCCTACTTCTACCTGCCTTTCCTGCCCAAGCTCGGCATCGTGCCCGACCTGGGCTGCACCTGGGCCATTCCGCACCGCGCGGGCCGGGCGCGCGCGATGGGCATGGCGCTGCTCGACGAGCGGCTCGGCGCCGGGCGCGCGGTGCAGTGGGGCCTGATCTGGGGCTGCGTGGACGACGAGAACCTGATGGCGGAAGCGCGCGAGACCGCGCAGCGCCTCGCGCGCCTGCCCGCGCACGCGGTGACCGAGGCACGCGCGGCCTTCGCTGCGGCCGAGCGCCACACGCTGCCCGAGCAGTTGCACTACGAGAGCGAGCGGCAGCGCGAGCTGATCGAGCGGCCGACTTTCCGCGAAGGCGTGAGCGCGTTCCTGCAGAAGCGCGCGCCGGAGTTTCCCGGCCGCTAGACTGCGCGGGCGCTCGCGTCCGGGCGCGACTCGAGGGAGGAACACGCCGATGAAACCCGAAGACGCCGTGCAACGGCAACTGCTCGCCTACAACGCCAGGGACCTCGACGCCTTCGTCGCCGAATACGCCGAGGACGTGCGCACCTTCCGCCCGCCCGCGCCCGAGCCCGTGCTGGTCGGCCGCGAGGCGCTGCGGGCCTACTACCGCGACCACCGCTTCGTGCTGCCCGAGCTGCATGCCGAGGTGGTGCAGCGCATGGTGGTCGGCAACAAGGTGATCGACCACGAACGCATCACGGGCCTGGCGGCGAATGCCGTCGAGATCGTGGCGGTCTACGAAGTGATCGACGGGTGCATCCGCAACGTCTGGTTCCATCCGGCCGAATCCGCGGCGTGACGGGCCCCGGGCCCGTTTGAGCGCGGCCGCGCACTGGGCCAGAATGGCCTTCCCCGCGCGAAGGAGCCCCCGCATGCCCACGAATCCCACCAACGCCTTCTACGCCCAGTCGGGCGGCGTCACCTCGGTCATCAATGCCTCGGCCTGCGGCGTGATCGAGACGGCGCGCCGGCATCCCGAACGCATCGGCCGGGTCTATGCCGGGCGCAACGGCATCATCGGCGCGCTGACCGAGGACCTGATCGACACCGGCGCCGAACCGGCCGAGGCCATCGCCGCGCTGCGCAGCACGCCCGCGGGCGCCTTCGGCTCCTGCCGCTACAAGCTCAAGTCGCTCGAGAAGAACCGGCGCGAGTACGAGCGGCTGATCGAGGTCTTCCGGGCGCACGGCATCGGCTACTTCTTCTACAACGGCGGCGGCGATTCGGCCGACACCTGCTTCAAGGTGAGCCAGCTCTCGCAGTCGATGGGCTATGCGCTGCAGGCCATCCACGTGCCCAAGACCATCGACAACGACCTGCCGCTGACCGACTGCTGCCCGGGCTTCGGCTCGGTCGCGAAGTACGTGGCCGTGTCCACGCTCGAGGCCTCCTTCGACGTGCGCTCGATGGCCGCCACCTCGACCAAGGTGTTCGTGCTCGAGGTCATGGGCCGGCACGCGGGCTGGATCGCGGCGGCCGGCGGGCTCGTGGCCGACCAGGGCATTCCGGTGGTGGTGCTGTTCCCCGAGATCGAGTTCGACAAGACACGCTTCCTCGTGCGTGTCGACGAACTGGTGAAGCGGCACGGCTACTGCTCGGTGGTGGTGTCCGAGGGCTGCCACCATCCCGACGGCAGCTTCCTCGCCGAGCAGGGCACGCGCGACGCCTTCGGCCATGCGCAGCTCGGCGGCGCGGCGCCCGTGGTGGCGCAGATGGTGAAGGACGCGCTGGGCCACAAGTTCCACTGGGCGGTGGCCGACTACCTGCAGCGCGCGGCGCGCCACATCGCCTCGGCCACCGACGTGCGCCAGGCCTACGAACTCGGGCAACGCGCGGTCGAGCTCGCGCTCGAGGGCCACAACGCGGTGATGCCGACGATCGAGCGCACCAGCGATGTGCCCTATGCCTACGCCATCGGCAGCGCGCCGCTGGCCTCGGTGGCCAATGTCGAGAAGCCGATGCCGCGCGACTTCATCTCCGACGACGGCTATGGCATCACCGAAAAATGCCGGCGCTACCTGCTGCCGCTGATCGAGGGCGAGGACTACCCGGCCTACCGCGATGGACTGCCGGTCTACGCCACGCTGAAGAACGCGGCGGTGCCGAAGAAGCTGCCGCCGTTCGAGCTCGCGTGATGGCAAGCACGGTGCAGGCGCTCGACGCCACGCGCTGCCCGCTGTGCGGCGCGGCGAACCGCTGCGCGATGGAGCTCGAGCGCGAGACCGGCCAGCCGCAGCCGCCGTGCTGGTGCATGGCGATGGATTTCTCGCGGGCACCGCTCGAGCGCCTGCCCGAGGCGCTGCGCGGCCAGGCCTGCCTCTGCGCGCGCTGCGCGGCGGGCGCTCAGGGCGACTGAACCGCGGGCTGGGCCTCGGCCACCTGCTCCTGCGCTTGTTCCTGCGCTTCAGCCACGGCCTCGGCCGCCGCCTCCACGTCCTGCGCCGTCACCAGCGAAGGCCCGCCGTCGCCGCGCAGCTCGGTCACCACGCAGTGGATGAACTGCAGCTTGCCGACCGCGGTGCGCGGCAGCACGAAGGGATAGAAGTCGGGCTGGCCCATGCTGCGCGACAGCTCGTTGAGCACATTGGTCAGCCGCACCCAGCTGTTGATGAAATCGAGGAATTTCGCGGCCTCGGGATGCTCGGGCCGCCACAGGTCCTCGGGCGTGAAGAGGTCGCTCGTGAGCTCGACGTTGGTGGCGTCGACGCCGAAGCTCATCGCGGTGTCGGCCGAGTCGGCCATGTGCAGGTAGTGGGCCCAGGTCTCGGCCCAGTCCTCCCACGGGTGCATGCTGGCGTAGCTGCTCACCAGGCGCTGCGCCCAGTCGGGCGGCGGGCCCTGGTCGTAGTGCCGCTGCAGCGCGGCGCCGTAGTCGGCGCGCTCGTCGCCGAACAGCGTGCGGAAGTCCTCGAGCCAGGCCGAGGGCAGCACCAGCAGGTCCCAGTAGTAGTGGCCGATCTCGTGGCGGAAGTGGCCCACCAGCGTGCGGTAGGGCTCGCGCATCTCGGTGCGGATGCGCTCGCGCACCGCGTCCTCGGCCTCCTCGGCATTGAGGGTGATGATGCCGGTGTCGTGGCCAGTCATCACGTGCGGGCCGCCCGGCACGTTGCTCAGGAAGTCGAAGGCCAGGCCGTGCACCGGGTCGGCATGGCGGCTCACCACCGGCAGCCGCAGCGCGAGCAGCTGCGAGATCAGGCGCCGCTTGGCCTGCTCGAGCTTGCGCCAGAGTTCGTCGTTGCCGGCCACCGAGAGATCGGGAATGGTGCGCGTGACGCTGCAGGCCAGGCAGTAGCCGGGCGCGAGGCCGTGCGTGTCGGGCGCGAGCGTCTGGCCGGGACGTGCCACCGGCACCATCCAGTTGCAGGCCGCGGGCGTCATCAGGTTGGCGCAGCGCCGGTAGGTCGGGCCCTGCGGGTCGCCGAAGATGGTGAAGCTGTCGGGCTCGGCGACGGCGTTGCCGTTCGCGTCCTCGGCCGCGGCGGGCGCGAGCGGCACCACGCCGAGGCTGTCCTCCACGTAGCCCAGCGGCGTGTGGCAGGCCAGGCATTCGCTGTTGCGCAGGAACACGGGCCGCCCGCACTGGCAGCGGTAGGCGCGCGTGACGGTGGGCGCGGCGAGCTCGGCGGCCAGGGTGGTCGCGCCCTCGGCGGGCTCGGATGGGATGTCGTCGTTCGTCGCGGGCGTAGAGAGGTCCATGGTCGTCTTTGCGTTGTATCGGCGGCGGGTCGGATGCGGGACAGCCCGGGCATTGTGGAGCCGGCCCTTGCGCGGGCCGCCGCGCAAAGCCCGATATGCTTGTAGGACGACGGGCCCGGCATCGCCGACCTTCACGCCCGACGTTCCCCCACCGCCGATGACCCACCAAGAGACGCCCGAAGCCGCCCCGCCGGCCCCGCCCCCCGCCATGGGCCCGCTGCGCGCGCGCTATGGCGAACGCTACCGCTGGTACCTGCTGCTGTCGGTGATGGTGGGCACGATGGCCTCGATCATGTCCTCGACCATCGTCAACGTGGCGATCCCCGGCATGAGCCACCACTTCTCGCTGGGCCAGGAGCGCGCCCAGTGGGTGAGCTCGGGCTTCATGGTGGCGATGACGGTGTCGATGCTCACCACGCCCTGGCTGCTGGGGCGCTACGGCTATCGGCGCACCTACGTCGGCACGATGCTGCTGCTGCTGGCCGGCGGCATCGCGGGCGGCATGGCCAACGATTTTTCGCTGGTGCTGCTGGCGCGCGTGGCCGAGGGCCTGGCCGCGGGCGTCGTGCAGCCGATCCCCGCGATCATCATCCTGCGCGCCTTCGAGCCCCACGAGCAGGGCCGCGCGAGCGGCATCTTCGGCATGGGCGTGGTGCTGGCGCCGGCCATCGGCCCGAGCATCGGCGGCGTGCTGGTCGACCTGTTCGGCTGGCGCTCGATCTTCTACATGGTGGTGCCGTTCTGCCTCGCTTCGCTGTGGCTGGCCTACAAGTTCGTGCCGACCACCGCGCCCGGCGGCGCGGTCGCGGCACGCAGCGGCGGGCTCGACGTGCGCGGCCTCGCGCTCGGCACCGTGGGCACGCTGTGCCTGCTCAACGGCCTGGTGGCGCTGCGCGGCGATTCGCCGCTCGAGGCGGCCGCGCTGCTGGGCGCCGCGCTGCTCTCGTTCGGGCTCTTCATCTGGTGGCAGCGGCGGCTGGCGGCCGCGGGCGGCACGCCGCTGATGAACCTCGCGCTGTTCGGCTACCGCCAGTTCGCGATGGGCAGCGTGGTCGCCTTCATCTACGGCACCGCGCTGTTCGGCTCCACCTACCTGCTGCCGGTCTACATGCAGGTCGGGCTGCACCTGTCGGCCTCGCACGTGGGCACGATCCTGCTGCCGGCGGGCTTCGTGCTGGCGGCCACCATCGCGGGCGTGGGCCGGCTGGCCGACCGGCAGCCGACCTGGGCGCTGGTGAGCATCGGGCTGGCGCTGCTGGCGGCCTCGTTCGCGCTGATGATGCTGCTGCGCGCCGACAGCGCGCTGTGGCTGCTGGTGGCGTTCGCGATCGTCGGGCGCATCGGGCTGGGCTTCATCCTGCCCTCGCTGAACCTGGGCTCGATGCGGCCGCTGGCCAAGCCGCTGATCCCGCAGGGCGCGAGCGCCATCAACTTCGTGCGCATGCTCGGCGGCGCGGCCGGCGTGAGCCTGTGCGCGATCGTGCTCGAGTGGCGGCTGGCGGCGCACGGCGACTCGCTCGCCAACCCGCAGACCAGCCCGGCGCGGCTGGCGGCCTTCGACGAGGTGTTCGCGATGCTGGCCGGCCTGTGCGCGCTCGCGATCTGCGCGGCCTGGCAGCTTCGCATCCGCGCGAATCCCGGCGACGCGCCCCGCAAGCCGGGGTAAACCCCTGCGGGCAAACGGCCGCCCATCGATTTCAATTGTTATCAGTTGTATCGATTGGACGGTTTTCTCCCATGCATCGTCGGAACTTCATGGCCGCCTCGGCGGCCGCGGCCAGCCTTGGCCTTTTTTCCGTGGCCCGCGCGGCCGAGAACGGGGTCACTGACACCGAGGTGGTGCTCGGCCACACCGGCATCCTCAGCGGCCCGCTGGGCGCGCCGATCAAGGTGGTGATGGCCGGCGCGGGGCTGGCCTTCGACGCCGTCAACGCGCAGGGCGGCGTCTCGGGCCGCAAGATCCGGCTGGTGTCGCTCGACGACGAACTCTCGCCCGAGAAGGCGGTGGCCAACTACGAGAAGCTGCTCGGCGAGCACCGCGCGTTCGCCTTCTTCGGCTGCGTCGGCTCGGCCACCACCGCGGCCGCGGCCAAGGTGCTGTCGCAAAGCGGCGCGCCGATGGTCGCGGGCTATGCGGTGTCGGATTCGGCGCGCGAGAAGGTCATGGGCTCGGGCTACTTCGTACGCGCCACCTTCGCGCGCGAGGCGCAGGCGCTGGTGCAGCACCTCACGACCATCGGCGTGACGCGCATCGCCTCGGCCTGCCTCGACAACCCGGGCGGCGCCGAGGTCACGAAGCTGGTCGAGGCCGCGCTCGCGGCGCACCAGCTCAAGCCGGTGGCGGCCGTGGCGGTCAAGGGCGACGGCTCGACCAACGCCGCCATGGGCAAGGCGCTGGCCGACAGCAAGGCGCAGGCAGTGATCATGTACCTGGGCGGTGCCATCGGCGGCGAGGTGATGAAGAGCGCCTGGGACGCCGGCGGGCGCCAGATGTTCTACGGCATGTCGATCGTGCCGGGCGACGTCACGGCCAGGCTGGTGGGCGACAAGACCAGCGGGCTGGCGATCTCGCAGGTGGTGCCCTATCCCTGGAGCGAGGTCGAGCCGGTGGCGCGCGACTACCGCCAGCTCGCCGAGCGCGCCAAGGTCGACATCGGCTACCTGAGCTTCGAGGGCTACGTGAACGCGCTGGTGATGATCGAGTCGCTGCGCCGCGCCGGCCGCGACCTCACGCGCGCGCGGCTGCATGCGGCGCTCAAGGCGATGAAGCTGCGCATCGCCGGCATGGAGCTCGACTTCACCGGCGCCAGCAACACCGGCTCGCGCTTCATCGAGATGGTCCGCGTGACCAAGGAAGGCCGCTTCCTGCGCTGACGCTGAAGCAAACCCGGGCGCTCGGGTAAGCGGGGGCGGTGTCTAATGGCCCCCATGTGTCAATTGCTAGGGATGAACTGCAACACGCCGACCGACGTGACCTTCAGCTTCACGGGGTTCGCGCAGCGCGGCGGCCGCACCGACCACCACGCCGATGGCTGGGGCATCGCCTTCTTCGAGGACCGCGGGCTGCGCCATTTCGTCGACCACCAGCCGGCCTGCGAGTCGCCGGTGGCCGAGCTGATCCGGCGCTACCCGATCCAGAGCCGCAACGTCATCGCCCACATCCGCAAGGCCACCCAGGGCGAGGTCAACCTGCAGAACTGCCATCCCTTCGTGCGCGAGCTGTGGGGCCGCTACTGGGTGTTCGCGCACAACGGCGACCTCAAGGACTTCCGCCCGCGGCTGCACGGCAACTTCCACCCGGTGGGCAACACCGACAGCGAGCACGCCTTCTGCTGGCTGATGCAGGAGCTCGCGAAGTCGCATGCGGGCGTGCCCAGCGTCGAGGAGCTCACGCTCACCCTGCGCGAACTGGCGCCCCAGCTCGCGCGGCACGGCACCTTCAACTTCATGCTCTCGAACGGCCAGGCGCTGTGGGCCCATGCCTCCACGAACCTCTGGTACGTGGAGCGGCGCCATCCCTTCGTGACCGCGCAGCTGTCGGACGAGGACCTCGAGATCGACTTCGCCCAGCACACCACGCCCCACGACCGCGTCGCGGTGGTGGTGACCGCGCCGCTGACCACCAACGAGGAGTGGACGGCGTTCGAGCCGGGCGAGCTGCATGTGTTCGTGGACGGGCAGCGCTCGGGGCACTGAAGCACCGGCCGCCGTGGCCTGCCGGCAACGGGTTGGCTGACGCCAGGCCGATGGCCCTGCAAACGAAACGTTTTTTCTGACACATTTTCGCAACATTGCAAGAAAGTATCGGTGGGAGGGCCTGAGGCGATAACAATAACGGTTCTCATTTGCGTGAATACGAACCGTCCATGCCCGCCTCCCCCGCCCTTCTCCGCGCCAGCCTCCGCCCGACCGTCGCCGCGACGCTGCTCGTCCTTCATGCCCTGACGGCCTCGGCGCAGACCGCCGCGCCGGCCCCGGCCCAGCCGGCCGCTGCACCGGGCGCTCCCGGCGCCGCGCTCGCCACCATCACCGTCGAAGCGAGCGCCGACGCCTCGGCCGAAGGCCTGGCCAAGCCCTACGCCGGCGGCCAGGTGGCGCGCGGCGGCCGCGCCGGCATCCTGGGCACCCGGGACATGATGGAAACGCCGTTCTCGAGCAACAACTACACCAACGAGCTGATCCAGAACCAGCAGGCCCGCAGCGTGGCCGACGTGCTGCAGAACGATCCCTCGGTGCGCGTGGCACGCGGCTTCGGCAACTTCCAGGAGTCCTATTTCATCCGCGGCTTCATCGTCAATTCCGACGACATCGCCTACAACGGCCTGTACGGCCTGCTGCCGCGCCAGTACATCGCCTCCGAGCTGTTCGAGCGCGTGGAAGTGTTCCGCGGCGCGAGCGCCTTCCTCAACGGCGCGGCGCCCACGGGCGGCGGCATCGGCGGCACCATCAACCTGCTGCCCAAGCGCGCGCCGAACGAGCCGCTCACGCAGTTCACGCTCGGCACCGCGAGCGGCTCGCAGTCCTATGCCGCGACCGACATCGCGCGCCGCTTCGGGCCCGACGACAGCGTGGGCGTGCGCCTGAATGCCGTCCACCGCGACGGCGGCACGGCGGTGAACGGCGAAAGCGTCAAGCTCGACGCGCTGGCGGTCGGCCTCGACTGGCGCAGCCGCGACGCGCGCATCTCGGCCGACATCGGCCACCAGGAGCACCGCCTGCGCAACACGCGCCCCAACGTCACGCTCGGCAGCGCCGTCACCGTGGTGCCCAAGGCGCCCGACAACGACACCAACTTCGCCCAGCCCTGGACCTATTCCTACGAGCGCGACACCTTCGGCTCGGTGCGCGGCGAATACGACATCACGCCGAACATCACGGCCTGGGCCGCGGCCGGCGCGCGCAACAGCTACGAGAACAACTCGCTCGCGGGCCCGACGGTGTCCAACGGCCTGACCGGCGCCTTCACCACCAGCCGCTTCGACAACACGCGCGAGGACAAGGTCAAGACCGCCGAGCTCGGCGTCCGCGGCAAGGTGCGCACCGGCAGCGTGGGCCACGAGTGGGTGCTGGGCTATTCCTACTTCGACCTCGACAAGAAGAACGCCTACGGCCTGGGCCTGGGCACCGGCGGCACGCTCGCCAGCAACATCTACTACCCGCGCGGCTACCTGCCCACGCAGCTCACCTACCTGGGCAACAACCTCGCGAGCCCGCGCCTGAACGGCACCATCACGCTCAAGAGCGTGGCGATCGGCGACACGATGTCCTTCCTGGACGACCGCCTGCTCGTCACGCTCGGCGTGCGCCGCCAGTCGATCAAGACCAGCGACATCAGCTACCAGATCGTGAGCGGCGGCCGGCTGACCTCGGCCGGCGGCGCCGTCACCTCGTACGACCAGAGCCGCACCAGCCCGGTGGCCGGCATCGTGTTCAAGGCGCGCGAGGACCTGTCGGTCTACGCGAACTACATCGAGGGCCTGTCGCCCGGCGAGAGCGCTCCCGCGCAGTCGAACGGCCAGCCGGTGCTCAACGCCGGCCAGTCGCTGCGTCCCTACGTGTCGAAGCAGAAGGAAATCGGCGTCAAGTACGACGCCGGCCGCATCGGCGGCAGCCTGGCGCTGTTCAGCACCGCCAAGCCGCGCGCCTTCGTGGCCAACGGCTCGTTCCAGGCCGGCGGCGAGGACCGCCACCGCGGTGTCGAGCTCAACGTCTTCGGCGAGGCGACCAAGGGCCTGCGCGTGCTCGGCGGCGTGACCTGGCTCGACGCCAAGCAGAAGGAAACGGGCAGCCTCACCACCGACGGCAAGCGCGTGATCGGCGTGCCGAAGGCGCAGGGCAGCATCGGCGTCGAATGGGACGTGCCGGGCGTGCAGGGCCTGTCGCTCAACGGTCGCGTCGTGACCAGCGGCTCGAGCTACGCGGATGCGATCAACACGCTGCGCGTGCCCGGCTGGACACGCCTGGACGTGGGTGCGCGCTACGTCACCGAGGTCGGCAACGGCAAGCTGCTGACCCTGCGCGCGCGCATCGAGAACGTGGCCGACCGCAGCTACTGGGCCTCGGTGGGCGGCTACCCGGGCTCGGGCTACCTGGTGCTGAGCAACCCGCGCACCTTCAGCCTGTCGGCCACGGTCGACTTCTGATCGGCGATCCCGGCTTCCTCGGGATCGAAAAAAAAGGCGCCCGGGGCGAAGACCGCCCCGGGCGCCTTTTTCATGGCCCTCAGGCCGCCTGCTTCAGATGCGCCTCCAGCGCATCGACGAACATCGCCGGCACGTCGAAGCCGGTCTGCTCGGTGATCTCCTGGAAGCAGGTCGGGCTGGTCACGTTGATCTCGGTCACCGAGTCGCCGATCACGTCGAGGCCGATCAAGAGCAGCCCGCGCGGCGCGAGCGCGCGGCCCACGATCTCGGCGATCTCGCGGTTGCGCGGCGTGAGCGGCTGGGCCACACCCTTGCCGCCGGCCGCGAGGTTGCCGCGCACCTCGGTGCCCTGCGGGATGCGCGCCAGCACGAAGGGCGCGGGCTCGCCCGCGATGATCAGGATGCGCTTGTCGCCCTCGACCACGTCGGGCACGAAGCGCTGCACCATGATGGTCTCGGCGCCGTCCTTGTTGAGCGTCTCGACGATCGAGCCGAGGTTCAGCGCGTCCTGCTTCACGCGGAAGATGCCCATGCCGCCCATGCCGTCGAGCGGCTTCAGGATGATGTCGCCGTGCTGCGCATGGAAGTCGCGCACCGCCTGCGCGCTGCGCGTGACCAGCGTGGGCGCGGTGAACTGCGGAAACTCCATGATCGCGAGCTTCTCGGGATGGTCGCGCAGCGCGCGCGGCTTGTTCACCACGCGCGCGCCCTCGCGCTCGGCCTGCTCGAGCAGGTGGGTGGCGTAGATGTACTCGGCGTCGAAGGGCGGGTCCTTGCGCATCAGCACAGCATCGAAATCGGCCAGCGCCTTGGTCTCGACGATGTCGACGGCGTACCAGTCCTTCGGGTCTCCGGTCAGCGTGACCTGGCGCACCGTGGCCGTGACCTTGCCGCCCGACACCCACTGCAGGTCCTGCGGCAGGCAGGCCGCGATGCGGTGGCCGCGGCGCTGGGCCTCGCGCATCATCGAGAAGGTGGTGTCCTTGTAGATCTTGAAGTGATCGAGCGGGTCGGCCACGAAGAGGATGTTTTTCATCAGGAGGTCTTTCCGGCGCCCGGCGGGGCCGCCATGTTGCTGCTGTCGGTCGCGATGTTGCCGGAAGCGGCGAGGCCCTGGCCGGCCGGGGCTTTTGGCGGGCCCGGCCGCCTGCCCAGCCGCTGCACCGCGAGCGCGAACGCGCCCGCCACCACGCCCCAGAAGGCCGAGCCGATGCCGGCGAGGGTCACGCCCGAGAGCGTGACCAGGAAGGTGATCAGCGCGGCCTCGCGGTGCGGCTCGTCGCGCACCGCGGCCGCCAGCCCGCCGCCGATGGTGCCGAGCAGCGCGAGCCCCGCGATGGCCGCCACCAGCTCCTTCGGAAAGGCCGTGAGCAGCCCGGTCACGGCCGCGCCGAACAGGCCGATCACGACATAGATCGCGCCGCAGCTCACGGCCGCGGTGTAGCGCCGCGCCGGGTCCTCGTGGGCTTCGCGGCCCATGCAGATCGCGGCGGTGATGGCGCTGAGGTTCAGCGCGAAGGCGCCGAAGGGCGCGAGCACCAGCGTGGTCAGGCCGCTGATCGTGATGAGCTTGCTGACCGGCAGCTCGCCGTAGCCGGCGGCGCGGATCGCCGCCACGCCCGGCAGGTTCTGCGAGGCCATGGTGACGACGAACAGCGGCAGTGCCAGGCTCACGATCGCCTGCCAGTGGAACACCGGCATGACGAACACCGGCCAGGTCAGCGAGAAATGCACCGCCGACCAGGCGAGCTCGCCGCGCGCGGCCGCGAAGGCGATCGCCACCAGCAGCGTGAGTGGCACCGCATAGCGCGGCAGCCAGCGCTTGCCCACGAGGTAGGTGGCCAGCATCAGCAGCACCAGGGGCAGCGCGGTCTGCGCCGCGGTGAAGGCCGCGAGGCCGAAGCGCGCGAGCACGCCGGCCAGCAGCGCCGAGGCGATGGCCATCGGGATCCGGTTCATCGCGCGCTCGAACCAGCCGGTGGCGCCCGCCAGCACGATCAGCAGCGCGCAGACGACGAAGGCGCCGACCGCCTCGCCCATGCCGTGGCCCGCGCCGGCCACCGCCAGCACCGCGGCACCGGGCGTGCTCCAGGCGATCATCACGGGCTTGCGCCACCACAGCGAGGGCAGCATCGAGGCCAGTCCCATGCCGATGCCCAGCGCCCACATCCACGAGGCCACCATCTCGGGCGTGGCGCCGAAGGCCTGCGCGGCCTGGAACACGATGGCGACCGAACTCGTGAAACCGACGAGCACGGCGACGAAGCCGGCGGTGAAGGCGGAAAGGCTCAGGTCCTTGAAGAAACGCATCGCGCGATTGTGCCGGGCCGCCCGCGCCGGCCCGCCCCGGCCGAACGATGGTCAACAATTTCAGATCGATATGTCGACCATCGGGCACGAGGCTTGCAGGCGGCCTGGGCATGACGACACGCTGGCCCGAACTGCTGCCCTCGCACGACCGCTTCGACTACCGGCCGATCACGCGCCGGCCCGACTACCGCTGGCCCAACGGGGCGCGGCTCGCGGTCTACCTCGGCTTCAACATCGAGCACTTCGCCTTCGGCGACGGGCTGGGCGCCTGCCTCGGCCCGGCCTCGCCGCAGCCCGACGTGCTCAACCACGGCTGGCGCGAATACGGCAACCGCGTGGGCGCCTGGCGCTGCCTCGAGCTGTTCGATGCGCTCGCCTTGCCCACGGGCGCGCTGGTCAACACCGCCCTTTACGACCACTGCCCGGAACTCGTGCAGGCGCTGGTGGCACGCGGCGACGAGCTGATCGGCCATGGCCACAGCAACGCCGAGCGCCAGGGCGCGCTCGGCGAAGACCACGAGCGCGCGCTGCTGGTGCGCTGCCGCGAGCGCATGGCGCGCGAGAGCGGGCAGGCGCCCGCGGGCTGGCTGTCGCCATGGATCTCCGAGAGCCCGCTCACGCCCGACCTGCTGGCCGAGACCGGCTACGGCTACACGCTCAACTGGTGCCACGACGACCAGCCGGTGCGCATGCGCACGCGCGGCGGCGGCGCGATCTGGTCGGTGCCCTACCCGCAGGAGCTCAACGACATCCCGATGATCGTGGGCCGGCTGATGGACGCGAAGGACTTCTGCGCGATGGTGCTCGACAACTTCGAGGAGATGCTGCTGCAGTCGCGCGCCCAGCCGCTGGTGATGGGCCTCGCGCTGCATCCCTACATCGTGGGCCAGCCCTACCGGCTGCGCCACCTGCGCGGCGTGCTGACGCAGCTGGCGCTCGCGCGCGACCGCGGCGAGATCTGGTTCACCACGCCCGGCGCGATCGCGGCGCACATGGGGCAGCTCGCGCTGGAACGGTCCGCAGATTTCGACTGAAAGCGGACAGCCGAACGCAGAAGAACGCCCAAAGCGCGCAGAGGTCGCGACTTCTGCGTTCGGCTGTCCGAATTCAGATCTCTATCTTCGACCCCAACTCCACCACCGCGTTGTTCGGCAGCCCCAGGAAGGCCGCCGCGCCGCTCGCGTTGTGGTGCATCTGCGCGAACAGCTTCTCGCGCCAGGGCGCCATGCCGCTGCCCAGCGTGGGGATCACGACGTCGCGCGAAAGGAAGTAGCTGGTCAGCATCGGCTCGAGCTGGCAGCCGCGCAGGCGCGCGTTGTCGAGCGCGCGCGGCAGGTCGATGTCGTTCTTGAAGCCGTAGTGCACGATCACCTGCCAGCAATGGCGGCCCAGCGGCTCGATCTCGATGCGCTTGTCCATCGGGATCCACGGCACCTCGTGGTTGCGCACGGTGACGAACAGGTTCTGCTCGTGCAGCACCTTGTTGTGCTTGAGGTTGTGCAGCAGCGCATTGGGCACCACGCCGGGCTCGGCCGTGAGGAACACGGCGGTGCCGTCCACGCGCACCGGCGGATTCTCGAACACCGAGTCGAGGAAGGCCTTCAGCTCGATGGCATCGGAGCGCTGCACCTCGCCCATGAGGCGGCGCCCTTCCTTCCAGGTGATCATGAGCATGAACACCGCGCCGCCGATCACCAGCGGGAACCAGCCGCCCTCGGGCAGCTTGAGCAGGTTCGACGCGAAGAACATGAAGTCGATGAAGAAGAAGGCCGCGGTCGAGGCGATGCACAGCGCCAGCGGCAGCTTCCAGGCGTAGCGGATCACGAAGAAGGTCAGCACCGTGGTGATCAGCATGTCGGTGGTCACGGCGATGCCGTAGGCCGCGGCCAGGCTGCTCGAGGAGCGGAACATGACCACCGCCAGCACGATCGCCACGAACAGGCCCCAGTTGACCAGCGGGATGTAGATCTGGCCGGCCGTGCGCACGCTGGTGTGCTCGATGTTCAGGCGCGGCAGGTAGCCGAGCTGGATCACCTGGCGCGTGACGCTGAAGGCGCCCGTGATGAGGGCCTGCGAGGCGATCACCGTGGAGGCGGTGGCCAGCAGCACCAGCGGGATCAGCGCCCACTCGGGCGCCATCATGAAGAACGGGTTCTTCACGGCCTCGGGATTGGCCAGCAGCAGCGCGCCCTGGCCGAAGTAGTTGAGGATCAGCGCCGGCATCACCACGGTGAACCAGGCAATGCGGATCGGTGCCTTGCCGAAGTGGCCGAGGTCGGCGTACAGCGCCTCGGCGCCGGTCACGCACAGCACGATGGCGCCCAGCAGGATGAAGCTGGTGCCGGGGTTGTCCCAGATGAACTTGAGCGCGTAGAACGGGCTCAGGGCCTTGAGGATCTCGGGATGGTCGACGATGTGCCACACGCCGAGCACCGCCAGCGAGAGGAACCACACCAGCGTGATCGGCCCGAAGAAGCGGCCGATGCCCGCGGTGCCGTGCTTCTGCACCGCGAACAGGCAGAACAGCACCACCAGCGTGATCGGGATCACGTAGTGCTTGAAGTGCGGCGACACCACCTCCAGGCCCTCGACCGCCGAGAGCACCGAGATCGCCGGCGTGATCACCCCGTCGCCGTAGAACAGCGAGGTGCCGAAGATGCCGATCACCAGCAGCAGGTGGCGCAGCCGCGGCTTGTCGGCCACGGCGCGCGAGGCCAGCGCCAGCATCGCGACCAGGCCGCCCTCGCCCTCGTTGTCGGCGCGCAGCACGAGCACCACGTACTTGAGCGAGACGATGGTGGTGAGCGTCCAGACGAACATCGAAAGGATGCCGTAGACGTTCTCGACGGTGAAAGGCACGTGGCCGTGGCCGAAGACTTCCTTGACGGCGTACAGCACGCTGGTGCCGATGTCGCCATAGACGACGCCGATGGCGCCGACGATCAGGCCGGCGGAGAGGGATTTGGGGGCTGACACGAGGTCGATGGGAAAAGGGCCGGCGGCTCGCGATGACGACGCATCAGGTATGCCAGGGGGCGTGCCCGGGCGGACGGTGCTTCCGCCGCGCCTCGATCCTCGCCCTCGCCGCCCTTCGATTTCCGTTGCTGTGGGGCCGCTATTCTGCCGTCACCCGCGCGGGCCGCAAACACGGCGGGCGGTGGGGGTCATTCGTAGACTTCGGCATCCGGGTCGGTGGCTTCCATCTCGTAGCTGGCGGCGACCATCGCGAGACGTCCGACCACGCCGTACATGTAGAAGCGGTTGGGCGCGCTGGCGCCGGGCTTGGCGCCGGGCTGCGGCAGGTGCGCGCTCTCGGAGAAGGCCAGCGGCACGAAGCTCGCGCCCGGCAGCTTGAGGTTCTCGTCGGGCGCGCTGTCGGCATGCACGCGGTAGAAGCCGCCGACCACGTAGCGATCCATCATGTAGACCACGGGCTCGGCCACGCCGTTGTGCACGCGCTCGTTGGTCAGCACGCCCTCCTGCACGATGATCTCGCCCGGTTCGCGGGCACCGGCCGGCCGGGCGGCCGCGCCGCGCGCCTTGCCCACGAGGCCCTCGACCTCCTTGGCGTCGCGCACCGTCAGCACGCGCGGGCCCTCGGCGCCGCTCTGGCCCTTGACCACCACGAAGGGCTTCTCGTTGATGCCGTATTCCTTGTACTTGCGGCGCACCTTGGTCAGCACCGCATCGACGTGGCTGGTCAGCACGTCGAGGCCGCGGCCCTCGGCGAGGTCGACGCCGTCGGCGCGCGCGTAGATCGGGTTGATGAGCCAGGGATCGATGCCCAGCAGCTTGCCGAAGCGCTTGGACAGCTCCTCGTAGCTGTGCAGGTGGTTGCTCTTGCGGCGCACCGACCAGCCCGCGTGCAGCGGCGGCAGCAGGTACTGCTCGTGCAGGTCCTCGAGGATGCCGGGCGTGCCCGCCGAGAGCGCGTTGTTCAGCAGGATGGTGCAGGGGTCGAAGTTCTTCAGGCCCAGGCGGCGCTTGGTGCGCACCACCGGCTCGAGCGTGACGACGTCGCCGTGCGGCAGCTCGATCTTCTTGGGCGACTTGATCGCCGGATCGATCGAGCCCACGCGCACGTTGAGCCCGGCCATGTGGAAGATCCGCACCATCTGCGCCACGTTGGCCAGGTAGAAGCTGCTGTTCTTGGCGTTGTTCTCGGGGATCACCAGCAGGTTGCGCGCCTCGGGACAGATCTTCTCGATCGCGGCCTGCGCGGCCTGCACCGCCAGCGGCAGCATTTCCTTGGTGAGGTTGTTCCAGCCGCCGGGAAAGAGGTTGGTGTCGACCGGCGCCAGCTTGAAGCCCGCGTTGCGGATGTCGACCGCGCTGTAGAAAGGCGGCGTGTGCTCCATCCACTCGAGCCGGAACCAGCGCTCGATGGCGGGCATCGAGTCGAGCACCCGCTGCTCCAGTTCGTTGATCGGGCCGGTCAAGGCTGTGACGAGATGCGGAACCATGCGGCGGCCTTCTTTGTTTTCTACTTAACGGTATGCGGGATTCTAGGATTTGGGGACACGAACCCCGATGACAAGCACCATGGCCTACGTGGAATCCACACGCGCCGCCGATGCGAAGGGCACCGCAAGGCGCCCGTCGCGCCCCCTCAGGTCCGGACTTCGCCCTGCCCCAGCACCACGTACTTGAGCGAGGTCAGCCCCTCGATGCCCACCGGTCCGCGGGCGTGGAACTTGTCGGTGCTGATGCCGATTTCGGCCCCGAGGCCGAACTCGAAACCGTCGGCGAAGCGTGTGCTCGCATTGACCATGACGCTTGCCGAATCGACCTCGCGCAGGAAACGCTGGGCATTCACGTGGTCGCGCGTGACGATCGCGTCGGTGTGGTGGCTCGAATAGTGGTTGATGTGCGCGATGGCCTCCTCGAGGCCCGCCACCACCTTGATGCTGATCACCGCGGCCAGGTATTCCTCGGACCAGTCGGATTCCACCGCATCGACCACCTTTGCTCCCGGATCGATAGCACCATCGGCGCGCAGGATCTGGGCCGCGGCCGGATCGCAGCGCATCTCGACGCCCTTGGCGGCGAAGATGGCGCCGATCTTCGGCAGGAAGTCCTCGGCCACCGAGGCCGCCACCAGCAGGCCTTCGGCGGCATTGCAGGGGCTGTACTTCTGGGTCTTGGCGTTGTCGACGATGCGCAGCGCCATGCCGAACTCGGCCGTGTCGTCGACGTAGACGTGGCAGTTGCCGTCCAGGTGCTTGATGACCGGCACCTTGGCGTCGCGGCTGATGCGCTCGATCAGGCCCTTGCCGCCGCGCGGGATGATCACGTCGACGAACTGCGGCATCGCGATCAGCTGGCCCACGGCCTCGCGGTCGGTGGTCTGCACCAGCTGCACCGCCTCCACCGGCAGGCCGGCCTCGGCCAGTGCCCCGGACACCAGCAGCGCCAGCGCCTTGTTCGACTCGATGGCCTCCGAGCCGCCGCGCAGGATGGCGGCGTTGCCCGACTTGATCGCGAGGCTCGCGGCCTCGATGGTCACGTTGGGGCGGCTCTCGTAGATCATGCCGAAGACGCCGATCGGCACGCGCATCTGGCCGACGCGGATGCCGCTGGGCTGCTGCTTCATGCCGATGATCTCGCCGATCACGTCGGCCATGCCCGCGAGCTGCTCGCAGCCGAGGGCGACGGTCTCGATCACCTTGGGACCGAGCTTCAGGCGGTCGACCATCGGGGCCGACAGGCCCGCGGCCGTGGCGCGCTCGAGGTCCTTCTGGTTGGCCGCGGCCAGCACCGGGCCGGCTTCGCGCAGGCGCCGGGCCAGCGCCTTCAACGCTACGTTTTTGGTAGCTGCATCCGCACGCGCCATGAGGGCGGCGGCCGTTTTTGCCTGCAGACCCAGGGTCTGCATGTGTTCACTGACATTGAACGCGTTCATGGGCGGCATTTTCCCACGCCAACCCTGCGGGCGGCTGACGCCGGGAATTCAGGCGCGGCGCGGTGCCGCGGCGCCACCGTTGCCGCAGGCGCGGCACAGCATCAGCGCCAGCCGCTGCAGCGCCTGCCAGCCGCCGGCCGGCCAGTCGGGCTGCTTCAGGCCCTTGACGATGCCGTCGACCAGGTGCGCCGCGCGCAGCAGCCGCGCCAGCATGCGGTCGTCCAGCCGCGGCAGCACGCGCTCGAAGGCGCGCTCGCGCGGGCCCCAGATGCGGTTCTCGCGCAGCGCCATCGGCAGCGGCCGGCCCGCGGCCATCGCATCCTTCACGCGCTTGAGCGCGCGGATGTCCTCGGCCAGCGTGTAGTGCACCAGCACCTCGGCCTCGCCCTCGGCCTGCAGGCCGTCGAGCATGCGCGCCACGCGCTGCGGGTTGCCGCCGAGCACGGCCTCCGACAGCTTGAAGACGTCGTAGCGCGCGACGTTGTTGACCGCGCCCTCGACCTCCTCCCAGCCGAGCTCGCCCTCCGGATGCAGCAGCGCGAGCTTCTGGATCTCCTGGTGCGCCGCGAGCAGGTTGCCCTCGACGCGGTCGGCGAAGAACTGCAGCGTGCGCTGGCCCTCGTCGCCGGGCTTCACGCGCTGGCCCTGCAGCGCGAGCCGCTGGGCGATCCACTGCGGCAGCGCGGCGCGCTCGATCGGGTCGACCTGGATGCTGGCGCCGTGGTTCTCGAGCGCCGAGAACCAGGCGCCGGTGCGCGTGGCCTTGTCCAGCCGCGGCAGCATCACCAGCGTGAGCGTGCCTTCGTTCGAGGCCGCGCCCTCGGCGATCTGCTGCAGCGCGACGCTGCCGTCCTTGCCGGGCTTGCCCGAGGGAATGCGGATCTCGACCATCTGCTTGTCGGCGAACAGCGAGAGCGAGCCGCCGGCCGCGAGCACCGCGCTCCAGTCGAAGTGCGCGCCGGCCACGGTGTACGAGCTGCGCTCGGTATGGCCCTGCGCGCGCGCCGCCGCGCGGATGGCGTCGGCCGCCTCCTGCGCGAGCAGCGGCTCGTCGCCGTGGATCGTGTAGAGCGGCTTCAGCCCCTTCTGCAGGTGGGCCGCGAGCTGGGCGCTGGCGAGCTGCATCGCGTCAGCGGCCGCTCACAGCGTCTTCACCGCCCCGAGGCGGCGCACCAGCTGCTGCGCGATGTCGACCTGCATGTCGCGGAACAGCAGGTCGGCCTCGCCTTCCTTGGCCAGCGCGTTGGTCTCGTTGAAGGTCAGGTCGCGCGTCTGCATGAGCTCGGTGGCCGCCAGCAGGTCCTTGCCGCCCTGCGCGTGCAGGCGGAAGCGCACCTTGAGCACGAGCTGGATCTCGCGCAGCAGGCCGACCGAGTTGGTCGACACCACCAGCCGCTCGCGGTCCTCGCCGAGGATCTCGAGCACCGCCTCCGCGGTCTTGTCGTCGCCCGGCAGCAGGGTCACCGTGCCGGCCGCGCGCAGGTTGCGGCGGATCTGGTTGACCAGCGCCGAATTGCCCGAGACCGCGATCGACTTGAAGGCGAAGACCGGCGGCTTGCGCAGCTCGAAGCCGCAACCGGCCAGGCCCAGCGAGGCGCCGCCGGCGGCCAGGCCCAGGAGGAAGCCGCGGCGCGGCAGCGAGACAGTGCGGATGTTCATGCTTGGCTTGTTCAAATGACCACGTTGACCAGGCGGCCCGGCACCACGATCACGCGCTTGGCGCTCGCGCCCGGCGCGAAGGTGGTGAAGTCCTCGCAGGCCAGCGCGAGCTTCTCGATCTCTTCCTTCGAGGCGCCGGCCGGCACCAGCAGCTTGCCGCGCAGCTTGCCGTTGACCTGCAGCATCAGCTCGATCTCGTCCTGCGCCAGCGCATCGACGTCGACCGTGGGCCAGGGCGCGTCGAGCAGGGCGCCGAGCGCCTGGTCGTAGCCGAGCTCGGTCCACAGCTGCTGGGCGATGTGCGGCGTGGCGGGATAGAGGCAGCGCAGCAGGATACCGAAGCCTTCGTGCAGCGCGGCCGCGTCGCCCGCGCTGCCGTCGGGCTTGAAGCCCTCGAGCGCGTTGAGCAGCTTCATCGCGCCCGACACCACGGTGTTGTATTGCATGCGCTGGTAGTCGTAGTCGACCTGGCGCAGCACGGTGTGCACCTCGCGGCGCAGCGCCTGGGCCGGCTTGCCGTAGGCCGGCTTGCCGCCCGCGGGGGCCGCGACGGCGGACTGCGCCGCGCCGAAGTTCCACACGCGGCGCAGGAAGCGGAAGCTGCCCTCGACGGCCGCGTCGTTCCACTCGAGCGTGGCTTCGGGCGGCGCCGTGAACATGGTGTACAGGCGCGCGGTGTCGGCGCCGTACTTCTCGATCAGGTCCTGCGGGTCGACGCCGTTGCGCTCGCTCTTGCCCATCTTGCCGACGCCGCCGTACTCGACCTTGGTGCCGTCGGCCGCGGTGCCGCCGACGATGCGGCCCTGCGCGTCGAGCTCCGGCGTGACTTCCGAGGGCGGGAAGTAATCCTTGCCGCCCTTCTCGTTGCGCGCGTAGAAGATCTGGTTGAGCACCATGCCCTGGGTCAGCAGCTTGCTGAAGGGCTCGTCGGCCTTCACCAGGCCGAGGTCGCGCATCACCTTGGTCCAGAAGCGCGCGTACAGCAGGTGAAGAATGGCGTGCTCGATGCCGCCGATGTACTGGTCCATCGGCATCCAGTAGTCGGCGCCCTCGGCCACCATCGCCTGGTCGTTCTTCGGATCGCAGTAGCGCATGAAGTACCACGACGAGTCGACGAAGGTGTCCATCGTGTCGGTCTCGCGCCGCGCGGCCTTGCCGCACACCGGGCACACCACGCCGGCATGGAAGCCCTCGTGCTTGTTCAGCGGATTGCCGGAACCGTCGGGCACGCAGTCGGTGGGCAGCACCACCGGCAGGTCCTTCTCGGGCACCGGCACCGCGCCGTGCTCCTCGCAATGGATGATCGGGATCGGCGTGCCCCAGTAACGCTGGCGGCTCACGCCCCAGTCGCGCAGGCGCCAGGTGGTCTGCAGCTCGCCCAGGCCCTTCTGGCCCAGCGCATGCGCCACGGCGGCCACGGCCTCCTTGTAGGACATGCCGCTGAAGTTGTCGGAGTTGATGGTCACGCCGCGCTGCTTGTCGCCGTACCAGTCCTGCCACTTGTGATAGTCGAAGTGCGGCTCGTCGTCGACCAGCACCACCTGGATGATCTCGATGCCGTACTTGTTGGCGAAGGCGAAGTCGCGCTCGTCGTGTGCGGGCACGCCCATCACGGCGCCGTCGCCGTAGCCGATCAGCACGTAGTTGCCGACCCACACCGGCACCTGCTCCTCGGTGATCGGGTGCGTCACCGTGAGGCCCGTGGGCACGCCCTTCTTCTCCTGGGTGGCGAGCTCGGCCTCGGTGGTGCCGCCGCTCTTGCACTCCTCGATGAAGGCCGCGACCTTGGGATCGAGCGTGGCGGCATGCGCGGCCAGCGGATGCTCGGGCGCGACGGCGCAGAAGGTCACGCCCATGATGGTGTCGGCGCGCGTGGTGAACACGTACATGCGGCCGTCCTGGATCGGCTGGCCATCGGCGCCCTTGATGTCATGGGTGAAGGCGAAGCGCACGCCCTCGCTCTTGCCGATCCAGTTCTCCTGCATCAGCTTGACGCGCTCGGGCCAGCCCGGCAGCTTGTGCTGGGTGTGCTCGAGCAGTTCCTCGGCGTAGTCGCTGATCTTCAGGTAGTAGCCCGGGATCTCGCGGCGCTCGACCGTGGCGCCGGTGCGCCAGCCCTTGCCGTCGATCACCTGCTCGTTGGCCAGCACGGTCTGGTCGACCGGGTCCCAGTTCACTACCTGGGTCTTGCGGTAGGCGATGCCCTTCTCGAGCATCTTGAGGAACAGCCACTGGTTCCACTTGTAGTAGCTCGGATCGCAGGTGGCGATCTCGCGGCTCCAGTCGATCGCCAGGCCCATGGCCTGGAGCTGCCCCTTCATGTAGGCGATGTTCTCGTAGGTCCACTTGGCCGGCGGCACGCCGTTCTTCAGCGCCGCGTTCTCGGCCGGCAGGCCGAAGGCGTCCCAGCCCATGGGCATCAGCACGTTGTAGCCGCTCATGCGCAGGTAGCGCGTGAGCATGTCGTTGATCGTGTAGTTGCGCACGTGGCCCATGTGCAGCTTGCCGCTGGGATACGGCAGCATCGAGCAGGCGTAGTACTTCTTGCGGCTCGCGTCCTCGGTCACGCGGTAGGCATCGACGGCGCTCCATTGCGCCTGGGCAGCGGACTCGACGTCGCTGGGTTTGTAGCTGGGGTTCATGACGGGGTTCGGCAGGAGCCCGGCGCGGGGCGGCCGGGAAGGCGGATTATCGCGCCCCGGCCGCCCGGCTCCCGCCGGGCCGGGCCATTCAGCGGGCTTTGGGTGCCGGCCGCCGGTCGGGCGGCGGCGCGGGGGTCCATTCGTCGCCGTACAGCTCGGGCTCGGCGTAGGCCTCGATGTTGGCGAAATGCCGCTCGAAATCCTCGCGGTAGAACAGCCCCGCGATGCCCGCGGCCAGCCGCTTGGCGCCGTCGCTGATGGCCGGGATGTCGCCCGAGACCGTGCCGTGCGAGAGCGCGGCCGGATAGCAGAAGCAGTGGATGCGCGCGAGGCCCGGGCAGGCGCCCGCCACCCGCTCCTCGAACTCGAACGCCGGGCCGAGGTCGGGCGAATCGGCCAGCTCCTGGTCCTCGTCGCCGGGCGCGGGCACGAAGCGCTCCTTCCAGGTCCGCACATGGGGCGCGATGGCGGCGAACTCGGGGCGCGCCGCCCAGTCGACCTTGAAGCCGGTCGAGACGATCAGGAAGTCGAACTCGAAATCCGCGCGCGGCGTCGCCACGCGGATCGCGCCGTCGCCGGCCAGCGCCACCGCCTCGACCGGGCAGCCGAAGTTGAAGAAGGCGTTGGCGAAGCGCGACACGCGCAGGGTGCTGCCGTGCGGCGGCGGCACGTTGAGCCGGTTGATGTAGTGGCGCACGCGCCACTTGTTCTCGTCGGGCAGGTCGTAGTGCCCCTGGGTCAGGCCCGGCACGCCGGCGCCCTTGCCCTTGTTGACGCGCGGCAGGTCGGGGCGGCGGATCAGCAGCTCGACGCTGCGCGCGCCGGCCTCCAGCGCGGTGGCGGCGCTATCCATGGCCGAGGAGCCCGCGCCGATCACGCCCACGCGCAGCCCGGCGAGCCGGCCGTAGTCCATGGCGTCGGACGAATGCGCCCAGCGCTCGCGCGGCAGCCCGGCCACGAAATCCGGCACCGCCGGGCCGCCGAGGCCGTCGCGCCCGGTGGCCAGCACCACGCGGCGCGCGAACACGCGCCGCGCGCCGGCGGGCGTGCGCAGGTCCAGCCGCACCAGCGCGCCGCCGGCCTCGGGCACGATCGCCGTGACCGCGCAATCGTTGCGCACCTCGAGCGCCATCGCGCGCCGGTACCAGCGCAGGTAGTCCATCCATTGCAGCCGCGGGATCTTGTCGAGCGCGGCCCAGGCGGCACCGCCGTGCTGGGCCTCGAACCAGGCGCGGAAGCTCAGCGCCGCGAGCCCCAGCGCCGGGCCGGTGAGTTCCTTCGGCGAGCGCAGCGTCTCCATGCGCGCGGTGGTGGCCCAGGGTCCCTCGAGACCTTCGGGCGCGCGGTCGAACACCACGGCGTGGATGCCCTGGTTCGCGAGCGCGGCCGCCGCGGCCAGCCCGGCCTGCCCGCCGCCGACGATGGCCACGTCGAGCACCGCCTCGCCCTCGTGTTCGCGGACCGGCATCCAGGCGCGGGCGCGCCAGCCCAGGATGTCGAGGTCGCGCGCGAGCCGGCGCTCGAGCGCGGGCAGCCCTTCGGCATCGGAGGCGGGGGGCGGGGAACCCGCGTTGGCGTGGGGAATCGTCTCTGTCATGGAGCGCGTGCAGTGTAGAGAGTCGCGGGGCGCGCACGAGCGTACCGCTGGCCCGGATTTCGCATGCCACAATGATTTCAGACCAAGGGACAGCATGGGCAGCAGCAGCAACGGCAGCAAGAGCGATGACTGGTGGCGCGGCGCGGTGATCTACCAGATCTATCCGCGCAGTTTCATGGACAGCAACGGCGATGGCATCGGCGACCTGCCCGGCATCACGGCGCGGCTGCCGCACGTGGCCTCGCTCGGGGTCGATGCGATCTGGGTCTCGCCCTTCTTCCGCTCGCCGATGAAGGACTTCGGCTACGACGTGGCCGACTACCGCGCGGTCGACCCGATGTTCGGCACCCTGGCCGACTTCGACGCCATGCTCGCGCGGGCGCACGAACTGGGCCTGAAGCTCATCATCGACCAGGTGCTCTCGCACACCTCCGACCAGCACGCCTGGTTCGCCGAGAGCCGCGCGAGCCGCGACAACCCCAAGGCCGACTGGTACGTATGGGCCGACCCCAAGCCCGACGGCACGCCGCCCAACAACTGGCTCTCGGTCTTCGGCGGGCCGGCCTGGCAATGGGATTCGCGCCGCCGCCAGTACTACCTGCACAGCTTCCTGGCCGAGCAACCCGACCTCAACTTCCATTGCCCCGCGGTGCAGGACGCGCTGCTCGGCGAGGTCGGCTTCTGGTGCGAGCGCGGCGTCGACGGCTTCCGCTTCGACGCCTGCAACCACCAGTTCCACGACGCCCTGCTGCGCAGCAACCCGCCGGCCTCGGCGCAGTCGGTGGGCGAGGTCAGCACGGTGCGCGCAGACAACCCCTACGCGATGCAGCAGCATCTGTACGACAAGAGCCAACCCGAGAACCTGCTGTTCCTCGAGCGGCTGCGCGCCCTGCTCGAGCGCCACGGCGCGGTCGCGCTCGGCGAGGTCGGCGACGAGAACGCGCCGCCCGTGATGGCGCAGTACACCGCGCGCGGCCGGCGCCTGCACCTGGCCTACAGCTTCAGCCTGCTGACCGCCGACCACACGGCGAAGCACCTGCGCCAGCAGGTCGAGGCGCTCGACCATGCGCTCGCGGCCACCGGCGGCTGGGGCTGCTGGGCGGTGTCGAACCACGACGTGCCGCGCGTGGCCACGCGCTGGAGCGACGGCGCGGCGCCCGACGTCCGGCGCAGCCGCCTGTGGCTCGCGCTGCTGCTGTCGCTGCGCGGCAGCGCCGGCATCTACCAGGGCGAGGAACTGGGCCTGCCCGAGGCCGAGGTGCCGTTCGAGCTGCTGCAGGACCCCTACGGCCGCGCCTTCTGGCCCGAGTTCAAGGGCCGCGACGGCTGCCGCACGCCGATGCCCTGGCGCGGCGACGACGCGCAGGGCGGCTTCACCACCGGCACGCCCTGGCTGCCGATGTCGCCCGCGCAGCTGCCGCTGGCGGTCGACCGCCAGGAAGGCGATGCGCGGTCGATGCTGGCCTTCAGCCGCGCGATGCTGCGCTGGCGCCGCGCGCAGCCGCTGCTGCACACGGCAGCCATCGCCTTCTTCGACGCGCCCGAGCCGGTGCTGTGGTTCGAGCGGCGCGAGGGCGCGAATTCACTGCAGGCCGTGTTCAACCTCGGCGCGGCGCCGGTGTCGATCATGCTGCGCGAAACCCTGCGCGCCGTGGTCGACGCGCCACTGGCGTCGACCGCGACGCTCGGCGGCGCCGACGGTCGCGCGCTCACGCTGGCGCCCTTCGGCGCCTTCTTCGGCGAACCGATCACCGACTGAGCCCATGGCCCCGACGCAACTGCCCGAAGCCGAAGTCCATGCGCTGATGCGCGCCGAGCACGGCGACCCCTTCGGCGTGCTCGGCCCGCACGAGACCGCGCGCGGCCTGGTGGTGCGCGCGCTGCTGCCCGGCGCGCAGGGCGTCACGGTGCTGCATGCGCGCTCTGGCTGGCCGTTGGCCACGCTCGAGCGGCACGAGGGCTCCGACCTCTTCGCCGGCCTGGTGCCCGCGGCCCAGGCGCGCATGGGCTATGCGTTCCAGGTCGACTGGGGTTCGCACGTCTCGCGCATCGACGACCCCTACCGCTTTCCCTTCGTGCTCGGCGACACCGACATCTGGCTGCTGGCCGAGGGCACGCACCTGCGCCCCTGGGAGCGCCTGGGCGCGCACCTGCGCGAGATGGACGGCGTCAAGGGCGTGGCCTTCGCGGTCTGGGCGCCGAATGCGCGCCGCGTGTCGGTGGTCGGCGACTTCAACAACTGGGACGGCCGGCGCCACATGATGCGGCTGCGCCGCGAGTGCGGCGTGTGGGAGGTCTTCGCGCCGCATGTGGCGGTGGGCGATGCCTACGAGTTCGAGATCCTGTCGGCGCAGGGCGAGCTGCTGCGCAAGGCCGACCCCTTCGCCTTCTCGTCGCGGCTGCGGCCCGACACCGCCTGCGTGGTGCGCCCGCTGCCGCCGGTCGCCACCATGCCCGCGGGCCGTGCCAAGGCCAACGGGCGCGATGCGCCGATCAGCATCTACGAGGTGCACCTGGGCTCGTGGCGGCGCAAGAACGGCCACGAATGGCTGGACTACATCGAGCTCGCCGACACCCTGGTGCCCTACGTGCGCGACATGGGCTTCACCCACATCGAGCTGCTGCCCATCACCGAGCATCCGTTCGACGGCTCCTGGGGCTACCAGCCGATCGGCCTCTATGCGCCGACCTCGCGCTTCGGCACCCCGAGCGACTTCCGCTTCTTCGTGGCCGCGGCGCATGCAGCCGGGCTCGGCGTGATCCTCGACTGGGTGCCCGCGCACTTCCCGACCGACGCGCACGGCCTGGGCCGCTTCGACGGCACGGCGCTGTACGAGTACGCCGATCCGCGCGAGGGCTTCCACAACGACTGGAACACGCTGATCTTCAACTGGTCGCGCACCGAGGTGCGCAACTACCTCGTGGGCAACGCGCTGTACTGGCTCGAGCGCTACGGCATCGACGGCCTGCGCGTGGACGCCGTGGCCTCGATGCTCTACCGCGACTACAGCCGCGGGCCCGGCGAATGGGTGCCGAACGCGCAAGGCGGGCGCGAGAACCTCGAGGCGATCGAGTTCCTGCGCCGCATGAATCGCGTGGTGGGCACCGAGCGCCCCGGCGCGGTGACGATCGCCGAGGAGTCGACCAGTTTTCCCGGCGTGACGCGCCCGCCCGAGGACGGCGGGCTGGGCTTCCACTACAAGTGGAACATGGGCTGGATGAACGACATCCTGGCCTACGCGGGCAAGGACCCGGTGTATCGGCCGCACCACCACCGCGAGATCACCTTCGGGCTGATGTACGCGCACAGCGAGAACTTCGTGCTGCCGTTCTCGCACGACGAGGTGGTGCACGGCAAGGGCTCGATGATCGCGCGCATGCCGGGCGACGAATGGCAGAAGTTCGCGGGGCTGCGCAACCTGTACGGCTATCTCTGGGCCTATCCGGGGAAGAAGCTGCTGTTCATGGGCTGCGAGTTCGCGCAGGTGGCGGAGTGGAATGCGGATCGCAGCCTCGACTGGCATCTGCTCGAGCACGCCTCGCATCAAGGGGTGCGGCGGCTGGTGCGGGATCTCAACAACGTGTATCGACACTATCCGGCGTTGCACGAGCTCGACCATGAAGGGGCGGGGTTCGAGTGGCTGGTGCATGACGATACGGCGCAGTCGGTGTTTGCCTTTGTTCGTCGGGGGCGGGATGGGGCGTTCGTTTTGGCCGTCTGCAATTTCACGCCTGTGGTTCGGCATGGGTATCGGGTGGGGGTGCCTTGTTCGGGGTCCTATCGGGAGATCATCAATACCGATGGGGTTGTTTATGGGGGGAGTGGTGTGGGGAATGGGGTGGTTGCCAGTGAGGCTTTGGCTTGGCATGGGAAAGCGGATTCGGTGGTGGTTGATTTGCCTCCCCTGGCTACCTTGATGTGGGTGTTGGTTTGAATTTGAGTTGTTTGTCTTGCAGAGGCAGGAGCCGGGAATTCCGCCCGGCGGCGGACCTACTTTCTTTTGCTTCGCC